>CAIRBT010000113.1 GCA_903876875.1 uncultured Geobacteraceae bacterium | reverse complement strand
AGAGGAAATCATCGAACTATTGGAATTCATCGATGATGCCCTGTTCATAACCGACACCATGAAAAATCAGCTGTTTGACGAAGAGGCCACAAGCATACTGGAGGAAGAAAAAATGGCATATGTATCCGGTTTCAGACAAAGGGCAATCAATCAAGGCAGGCAGGAAGGTTTAATGGAAGGATTAACGGAAGGGGAATTGAAAGGTAAGATGGAAGGTCGGATGGAAGGTCGGATGGAAGGCCTAATGGAAGGTATTCAAGGAATGCTAGAAATTAAATTTGGCAGTCTACCTGTGGAAATGCAGAAAAAAATGCGGGAAATAACTGATCTTACAAAATTGGAGTCGCTCAAAAATGGTATCAAAAGAGCAACGGATTACGAACAGGTTCAGAAGTTGTTATAGTTATATCAAAAAAAACAATCAACCTCACGATTACTTCACGAAAAAACCGGAATAAACGCCGTCCATGTACCACCCCGTTGGGGTCGTACATGGCTCATATCCCATCGGCCTTTCAGGCCGCCATCAAAACCAAAATCAAAATCTAACAATTGCCCGGCGGGCAATCGGATGGTAGCCGGGGGGACCTCCCCCCGGAATGGATACCCGTAGTGCCTGATTTCTTTGATGGATCAGATCTGGTAGCCAGAAATGTAAAAAAGCTCTCTGACGGGTTAGGTCAAAGTACCTGTATAGGGGTGACGTAAGAAACGTCTGCGGTCTTATTGTCATGCAGCTGTGACCGTTTGTCTTTGCCTCGGCTCAGGAAATCTGAACACAGCGCAAACATTAATACTTGTTTTTTTTTTTTGATACGATGTTATAAAAAAGCAGGTGCATTCAGTGTGATTTCATGTATGGAGATGGTCTATGAATAAATCGGATCTGGTGCTGCTTGTTGCTGGCCGGAAAGGTTGCAGTGTGGCCGCTGCCAAGGCCATAGTAGATGAAATATTCTCCAGTATGACCGATGCTTTGGTCGCCGGTGGCCGCATTGAAATCAGAGGATTTGGCAGTTTCGCCCTTAAGGAATATGAACCGTATGTGGGGAGAAACCCACGAACCGGTGTTACCGCGTTTGTTGCGGCGAAGAGAAACCCGGTATTCAAGGTCGGTGCGGAACTGAAAAACCGGATAATGGGCACTCACAAATAATAAGCAGATCGGTAGCCGTATCAGTTGCCATCGGTATCACATAATAATGGAGTACGACATGGGAAAGATATTAATCGGAGTTTTTTCAGGTGTTTTTATCGGCACCGTTATGTATGAATTTATTAACCGGGCCAATCCTGACCTGATTGATAAAGTTGGCAAGTTCGCCAGCAGCAAGTTTGGCGGTCTCTGTGGTAGCTGTGGTGAAACACCTACAACAGTCACCCCCATGCCATAGGCGTAGCACACTGTCTTACCCCACCGTTCCACCGAGACAGGTGTGCTGTGTGAACCTCTGAGGGAGGAAATGAGGCCATTTCTGCCTCTCCGGCCCCCCTCCGGTCCGGTTTGCTCGTACTTGTTCCCCTTGCTGCTTGCCTGCTGCTACCGGCACAAATGGTCACCACCATGCCCCGTTACTTTTCAGCCATTTATTCCTTCCACCACATCAGCATTTCCCCCTTTCCCGCTCCCCACAGCCACTCCCACAGTCTGCCCCCGTCTTTACACTTGACAGAAACCCCTTGCCGGTGCTACAAAAAACGCTCTTCGGGATGTAGCGCAGCCTGGTAGCGCACCTGCTTCGGGAGCAGGGGGTCGCAAGTTCAATTCTTGTCATCCCGACCATAAAACAAGGGGTTACGGACTTTCCGTAACCCCATAATTTTTGAAAATTACAGACAATTCCAGACATCTAATTGTCTGTAATTATAAGTACAGTAAAAGGTTAATAAAAACGCCATTCCGTGTTTACGCCAACAAAACCTTCAACTTTATTTTGGCTGCCATTGACAGGAAATCTGATAACAGTTTCCGCCTGTAGATGCGCGTCTTTGATCCGGAGCAGATCCCTTTTGTAGTATACCTTTCCCATTTGCTCGCCATTAAAATGTAGTTCATATCCTAATCCAAGATAGTTTTGCCGCTCCAGAGCAAACCATGGCGCTTCTTTCATTTTTAATTCGGTGCGTGATTCTCCGGTCTGTATGTTCATAGTGGTGATCGTTGTGGCACCGTTCGGAGCCGGTTCAATATCAGCGGTGTCTATTACCTCTTCATCCGGATCGTCAATGTGAGCATCAGGGAATTTTCCTTTTACAGCGGTTTTTGGTACTACCTTCAATGGAGCTGTCAGATTGGGACCGGTGATTTTCGGAGAAGACACAGCCGGTTTTGTATGCACGAAACCGGCTGATGGTTGTTGTGGGCGATTGCCGTACACTGACCAGGCTAAATATATTGCGATTGCAATTATTGCGAAGCCATAGAAGTATGCCACCCGGGGGATTGGGTTGAACAGTTTGATTCCGTCTTCTTCTGAAAAATGGAACATCTTACACCTGGCCGCAATATTTTACTGATCGAGTGAATATATTATGTGGGTACTCGTTGACGGCCTGCCAGAGCGGTCGGCCATAGAGAATGGTGTCTTCGCGTGTACCATGAGCCAACTCAAGACCACCGGTCCAGCGGTCTGATGGTAATCGTATTTGTTTTGCTATGGCTCTGCGTGCCAACCATCGTCCCTGTCCGGCGTTGTAGCATACCAATGCTGCTTTCCATGCTTCGGTGTCGTTGATCATATAGCGACGCACTGTGGTAAAATTTGTGCGGTCGGTCAGTACCAGGTATATCAGTTGATAGCGAACGTTATATGGATCGCGTTGCCAGTCCCACTTTGACAGCGCTTTCAGGCGGGTGGCGTCTTGATATGCATTAAACCGTTCCTTTCCGTCTTTGTTGTAGGCAATGGTCAGTTGTACCAAGCCGCGCCCCAATTCTCGGGAAGTTTTGAGTGTCGCTGTTTTTTTCCAGGAACTTTCCTGTTCGGTTTGGGCGGCGGGGGTTTCGCGCAGTGGCATGTCTGGCCATTCATCATTGATTGCCGCTGTCAGAACATGGAGGTATGGCCGTGATCGTTCCGGTATTGGTGCGCCAATAGACATACGCGGCACAGCAAGAATCAAAATGGTTATAATTAGCAGCACTACTCCCAGCCAGGTTAAGGCGGCGGATAAGGGCGTGCTGGTGGAACGCTCCAGAGCATTGTCTATGTCCAAGGTGGGAAATATGCCCCATTGCTTGCGGCGATCCAGCATCAAATCTATCAGCAAGAGTACCATCCCGATAGCCGACAGGTTGTAGGCGGTCAAACGCAGAGCCGCTGAATCACCGTAAAGAAGTAATCCTCCCGCGACCAAAGCTATCAGTATCCATGTTTTACATAACCAGCCAATCATGTTGTTCACCTCCTAATTCAATTATTTGTGTCTTTCGTCACAAAGTGCCGCTCGCGTCTTGTTGTCTGACTCCAAATTACCAATTCTCCGGAACATTTCACTTTGATTACTAATTATCCAGACTCCGATACCCATGAAGACCGTTTGTAGTAGGGCGAGAAGTCCAGTGATGATCTGCCACATTATGCCACTGGAAGAAGGAGCTGATTCTCCACCCGCTTGGGCCAAGTAGACCGATACCAACAATATACTTGATGCCATTACAACCATGCGGGAGAACCACAATAAGATCATCCGAGTTTTCAGTGCCATAATATCCCCTGACTATTTAATTAATCCTCACGGATCGAATGTTATTCAAACCATATCTGATTCTCACTGCCCCGCTGCGAGTGTTGGAAACTCCAAACAGAGGGAAACCGACAACCCGTCCATCAGCCAATAAAACTCTTACAGCTTCCGCACCGGTCGCAGGGAATGTCACAACCAGGCCAATATCATGTGTCATTCTAATTCTACTGTCCTGGCGGTCGGTCAATGTGCCGTTCAGTACCACGCTATTATATACATCGGAAGTCAGGTTGACGCCGGTAGACAGTGCCGCCGCAACAGTCGTAAATGATGTGGCGGTTCCGCCCAAGAGTATGGGTACGGTTAATGCACCTCCGGCTGTTGCTGCGGAGGCGGTATTTCCAGAAAGGACAATGTTGGTGTTTAATGCACCGGCTGAAGTTGCCGAGACAGAGGCTGTTCCAGTAAGCTTTATTGCGGTTGATAGTGCTGCTGAAACTGTAGCCGATGAAGTGGCGTCTCCGGCAAATCGTGTTGATACTGTCAGCGTCCCATTGGCTGCCGCAGAGGCAGATACATTCACAGCCAGTTTAATATTGGTGGTCAGTACCCCGGATGATGAAGTCAATGCGGATACAGTTCCTGCCAGTCTGATATTGGAGGCCAGTGCGCCGGCAGTTATGGCCGTGGCCGATACATTCCCTGCCAGCTTGACTATAGTAAATAATACTCCGCTGACTATTGTTGACGTTGATGCATTCCCCGCCGT
>CAIRBT010000112.1 GCA_903876875.1 uncultured Geobacteraceae bacterium | reverse complement strand
GGATGCCAGGTAAACCCCGTCAGGAGCAAGACCAAATAGGGGGGCGTTAAGGGCGGCCCGCCCGTGCCCCCGGGTTGGTTGCTTGAGGGTGTCGGTAACGGCATACCCAGATGAATGACCGTCGCCCGCAGAGGGGTAACCCGATGCGGGAACAGAACCCGGCTTACGGACTGCTTCAGCCAATTTTATTGAACATGTTGCTCAAAGGGAGAAAGGAAGCCCGCACGGATCTGTTCCTACAACCGATGTTCTTGTAGGGGCACCCCTCGCGGGTGCCCTCGCTCAAGGGATCAAGCTGGATCGAACGCGAGGGAGAGAACGCAATGGTGTCGGTTCACGAAGAGGACCTGCAGGTCTGGCAGGGGAGCAGGGAGCTGCTGGTGTCGCTCCATGATCGGCTCATCGGAAACCATGGCACGGAATGGCTTGAGCTGCTGGAACGGTACGGTACCTTTAAGGAACGGATGGCTGCTGTTACTGCCGATGTGGATGCTGCCGGAATCTGTGGTACCTGCGGGGGGCTCTGCTGCATGAACGGTAAATACCGTTTCAACGTGCTTGATGCCCTGTGCGGTGTTGCTCTGGACTGTGTACCCACGGTAAATTTTCGGCAAACGCCACTCTGCCCCTACGGTGCTGATACTGGCTGTTCGCTCACTCCTTCCTTACGTCCCGCCGACTGTATCCTCTTTATCTGTGAGGCAATAGATCAGAAGCTGTCCCCCCCCGCCCGCTTAGAGTTGACACGGTTAGAACAGCTGGTGCGGGATTGCCTTCGGGAGGCCTCGTTGGTGACCGGGGAACTGCTGGGAACACCCGTGCTTCTCTGGGGTAGCAAAAAGCTGGTATCAAAATTAAGGGAGTAAAGGCTGGTTATGGCAACCGTACATGATTTAGTACTGATTCACGTAGAAAACAAGCCGGGCTTCTATGCCCGTGTGGAAGAGATAACGCCCGATGTCAAACCGGGGTGGTGGCAGGTCAAACTGCTGGTACTGACCTTTCCGATGCAGGTCTTTACCTGGATTCTCGATGAATTTCAGATAGAGGGTGCCGATTTTACCATGGGTGGCACCCCCCTCCGTCTTGATCCGGTGATTTCACCGGTGGAGCTTGAGCGGGAGGAGAAGGAAGCTGCTGAAAAGGAACAGGAGGCGAAAGCGCGCCAGGAGCATGGCGCTCCCAAGGTGATTTCGTTACAGGATAGACGAAAAAAATAGGCAGGAGTTTGACAGGTTCCTGAGAGACGCCCCTTCCGGCAGTAACCGAAAGGGGCGTTTTTAATGGCTGTCGACGGTTCTTCTTCTATTCACCGCAACTGTATTTAATTTCAATGCGGCGGTTTTGCGCTCTCCCCTTTTCGGTGCCATTACTAGCCAGTGGCCGGGTTTCGCCGTATCCTTTTACCCCAAGACGTGCTTCTTCAAGCCCAAAGGTTTTTACCAGGTAATTTCTGGTATTCTGCGCCCTTAATAGGGAAAGATGCCGATTTCCGTCACGATGTCTTGGGTAGGGGATGCTGTCGGTATGGCCGTCGATTTCAACGTGCATATCACGACACCCCTGTAAGGCGGTGCCTATTTTTTGCAATTCTCTCTGGTACAGTGGCTTGATTGAGGCGTCAGCAACGGCAAATTCCACGGAGAGCACCGTTGAAACGGTTCGTCGTGCGGGCGGCTTTGCCGGTGCTGTTGGTGCGACTGCTATCGGTAGAGGTACTGGTGCCGTAATTGGTACGCTGAGTGGTGTTTCTACAACAGCTGCGGGCGGTGCCGTTGCAATTGCTGCCACAGGAGCGGGAGTGGCCACCGTGGCGGCAGCAGGTGTCGATTCAGGAGCTGGTGCTGGTACTGGCACTGACACTGGTGCTGGGGTAGCAACGGGGGTGGGGGGAGGAGTCGGTTCGGTAAAGACCGCCGCCGGTACCGGTTCGGGTCCGCCAAACTGGAACGTTACTCCCAAGGTGAATTCCACATCATTCAGGGAGGTGGTATTTCTGCTGTAGAGGATATGGCGCAGGTCGCCCCGAAGGGCGATGTCCTTATTCAGAAAATATGTGGCACCAACTCCATAATCAAAGGCACCATGGTTGATATTGTCACTATCCGTTCCGTTAAAGGAAACACCAGAGAAACCGGCGCCAACAGAGGGGACGAAAACGGAATCGGGGAAGAAATGATAGAGCGCCTGGCCTCCGAAGCGATGCATAGTGCGTTCACCGTGGATTTCCCCGGTCATTTTTGATTTGGTGGCATAATCATAGACCGCTTCAATACCGATGCTTTTCGTGAAGTTGTATCCCCCCCTGAGCCCCAGAAGAGGCGTGTTTTCAAGGTGGCTGGAGCTGTTGAATACATAGGCACCAACAACGGGGGTCACAGAAAAACTCCCTTCCGTAATGGCTCCAAAGGCTGTCGTCGCAAATATCGCTCCTGCCGCTGTCAGAGTGCAGACAAGTTTTTTTCCCATAGGTGTACCTCCATGTGTGTGAGTTAATAATTCTACTTTACTATTTCGTTGCTGTTGAACGCAAGGAAAAATCGGGTGTTCCTGTCTGCAAACACCTTCAAAATTATCGAAATCTGCTCTTGCCCAGTCGGGTTTCCGTGACGATTTTCTCTGTCTGACAGACTCCTGGGGTAAACTGTTGCAATTTGTCACTGACTGCATTACCCTCACACCGATAGATTCTCCCAACATTTTCGCCACACGTTATATTTCTCAAGGAGGCTCCACCATGGTTTTTCCCCAGTTCCGTGCCCGTCGCATCAGGGGCAATGAAACGTTTCGCCGGATGGTCCGTGAGACCACGCTTTCGGCCAATGACCTCGTCTACCCGATGTTTTCCGCCTTTGGTTCGGGCATCCATAAGGAGGTTTCCTCCATGCCGGGCATTTATCAGCAGTCCATCGAATATATCGTGGCGGAAGCCCGTGAGGTGAGGGATCTGGGGATTCCGGCCGTACTGCTGTTTGGTATTCCCGAGAGTAAGGATGCCGTAGGCAGCGATGCCTATTCGGACACCGGTATTATTCAGGAGACCATCCGGGCAATCAAGAAAGAGGTACCGGGGTTGGCGGTCATCACCGACGTCTGTCTCTGTGAATATACGGACCATGGCCATTGTGGCATCATTAAAGATGGTGATGTAGACAATGACTCAACACTGGAGTTGCTTGCCCGTGAAGCACTTTCCCACGTGCAGGCCGGTGCGGATATGGTGGCACCGTCGGATATGATGGATGGGCGGGTTGGTGCCATTCGCAGCATGCTCGACAAACATGGCTACGAGCGGATTCCGCTCATGAGCTATGCGGTTAAATATGCCTCCGGATATTACGGCCCGTTCCGTGAGGCTGCCGAGTCTACCCCCCAATTCGGCGATCGGCGCAGTTACCAGATGGATCCTGCCAACCGCCGGGAAGCGTTGCGGGAAGCCGCTTCAGATGTGGATGAAGGGGCTGATATCATCATGGTGAAGCCGGGATTGCCCTATCTTGACATTCTACGGGATTTACGCAATGAATTTGATCTGCCGCTGGCTGTGTACAACGTGTCGGGGGAGTATAGCATGGTCAAAGGTGCCGCCGAACGGGGCTGGATCGACGAGGAGCGGGTTGTGCTGGAAACCATGACCGCCTTTAAGCGGGCTGGTGCAGACATTATCATAACCTATCACGCGAAAGACGTGGCTCGGTGGCTTGCCCGGTAATAGGTCAGGATCTTTCCCCGTTCTGTCGAGGTGCCGGACCGGTGTGGTGCGGTGCCTCTACGGTGCGGGGGAGGGCTCCCCGTACTTCGACGGTGGCACCATCCTCAAGCTCCTCCGCTCCACCGCTGTCATCTTCGTACTCCTCCTCTCCTGCTGCCCAGGTGTAGAGCTTCTGCGAGTCACGCAGTACCGGTGTCTGGGGGGTGTCAAAGACCCGTTTCTGCATCTCTTCGTCAAACAGGCCGATACAGCCGTGTGAGGCGGGGCGTCCCGGCAGGTCACGGGCATGGAGCCAGTAGGAAACATTGTCTTCGCCGATATGGAAGCGGAGAGCGTTGTCCATGGGGTACTGCTCTTCATCGTTGGCGGTTTTGTACAGAGATGACGTATGGTGCCGATCCCGGGTCGAGATGTGGAAGATGCCGAGGGGGGTTTCGGTGGTGGCCTTACCGGTTGCCGCCGGTGCGGAGAACACCAGTTTGCCGAACTCATACCCACCCAGCCACTGTTCGGTGATATCAACCAGGATGTATTTCTCCTGATGGGCGGCGGCGGGGTAAAAGCGGGGGAGTGGTGTGTAGTCGCGGATATCCCCCATGTCATCGGGAACTTTGATCGTTACTCCCGGATAGACATGGCGCCGGTCAATGCGGTTAAAGCGAGCCACCAGAGTCCAGTCCAGCCCAAAGAGTGATTCAAGCGTTTCACCCGGCTGGATGAAGTGGGGGTGCCATTTGATTGAAGCGAGGCTGGGGTATTCGATGCGTGAAAGATCTTCTTTGTCCTTGTCCTCCTGTGACGGGCCGGGGATGCCGGTGACCGAAGGGGTCCGGAGCACGGTTACGCCGACGAGAATGGCGGTGAATAACAGTATCAGCCCCGTTTTGTAGACAATATTCAGGCGGTTTCGGCGCATCGGCAGTGACCTTTAAAGTCAGAATGGCAACGACTATAGCATAAAGAGGTGTGGTGTGGAACAGACAAATAGACAGGCGGTTTTTAACCAGTTTGCCAGTGATAATTATGCCGGTGTCTGCCCGGAAGCGTGGGGGGCAATGCAGCGGGCTAATGAAGGATTTGTTTCTTCCTATGGTGATGATGGCTGGACAGAACGGGCGTGCGAACAGCTCCGCAGCGTATTTGAGACCGATTGTCAGGTGTTCTTCGTCTTTAATGGTACTGCTGCCAATTCACTGGCTCTGGCCTCCCTCTGCCGATCATACCACAGTGTCATCTGTCATGAATTGGCCCATGTCGAAACCGATGAGTGCGGTGCCCCCGAATTCTTTTCAAACGGCACCAAACTGCTCCATGTTGATGGCCCCGGGGGGAAGTTGGATTTGGCAGAAGTGGAGCGAGCCGTAACCAGGCGGGGGGATATTCACTATCCACGCCCCAAAGTGTTGAGCCTGACCCAGGCGACGGAGGTGGGCACGGTTTACACACCCGATGAAATCGGGCGTGCCGCTGAAGTAGCCCGGCGTCACGGTATGCGGCTGCATATGGATGGAGCCCGTTTTGCCAATGCAGTGGTCTCCCTTCAGGCGTCTCCGGCCGACATTTCCTGGCGTGCCGGGGTGGATGTGCTCTGTCTTGGCGGGGCAAAAAACGGCATGGCGGTGGGGGAGGCGGTGATTTTTTTTGATCGGGAACTTGCCCACGAGTTTGATTACCGCTGCAAACAGGCGGGACAGCTTGCCTCGAAGATGCGCTTCATTTCCGCCCCCTGGATCGGCATGCTTGAGGGGGGTGCCTGGCTTGCCAACGCCGGTCATGCCAATGACTGTGCAGCCCTGTTGGAGAAGCTGCTCCGAGAAATTGCTGGAGTCACTATCATGTACCCCCGTCAGGCCAATTCGGTGTTTGTGGCATTGCCGGAAATGGCCGCTGCGGCTCTCCGTACGGCCGGGTGGCATTTTTATTCATTTATCGGTTCGGGGGGGGCTCGTTTCATGTGCTCGTGGCAGACCACCGAACAGGATGTCCACGGACTTGCCGCAGCCATACGGCTGGCGGTTGGGGACGCCATGGCGGCGGGAGGTGTGAAATGATCAAGACGGCAACCTTTGAAGCCCTGCTTTCCGATGCGGTTCCGGACGGAGTCGGTGGCTTTACTTTTACCCTGGAAGGAAAAACCTACCACCTGCAGGATCAGGATGAGGTGCGAAAAATAGCCGAAGCCCATGGGTATATAATTATTTATTGACGGCTCCAAATAGTAAAAACCGGGGTGATTACCAGATGTCACCCCGACGATTTTTAATTATTCCTAAAACTTTACGCATGGCAACTATTGGCTTGCATTTTCCCCATCAATTGTGTAGAGAACTAGCAATATAACGTTGTATCGGTCGTTTTTGACCGGTGCGTCTCTACGCTCTTCCCGTTTTGCCGACGTACACATTTTAATTTTACTAAATGGGCGGCTCCGTGAAAAAGAAAAAAATGGTCATCTCGCAGGAGACGATGGACGTTGACTTTGTTCGCAAGGTCGAAATGCTTTCCGACACCTCCGTCAGACGCTGTTTCCAGTGTGGCAAATGTTCGGCAGGGTGCCCCATGGCGACGTTCATGGAACACCCCCCTAACCGGGTGGTGAGACTGCTGCAACTGGGGCAGTGGCAGCGTATTCTGGCGGGGCGCTCCATCTGGTACTGTGCCTCGTGTGAGACCTGTTCGACCCGTTGTCCCAACAAAGTGCATCTGGCCTCCATCATGGACGCACTGCGCAAGCTCTCTTGGGATGCCGAAGGGGCTTCAAAGGAGAGTTATGTCCAGTTGGCTAACAAACTATTTCTGCAAAATATCCGCAGCTACGGTCGCCAGTATGAGATGCGTCTGGCTGCTGTGTTTAATGTGAAATCGGGGCAGTTTCTCAAGGATCTGATGTTGGGTCCCAAGCTGTTTGCCAAGGGAAAGCTTAAAATGTTCCACAGTAAAAATAAAAACATGGCGGAGATCGAAAAAATCTTCAGCCGAATCGATGACATGCGTAAAAACGGGGAGGCTCTGTGACCTCTGAAAAAACTTTGACCTATGCCTATTATCCCGGTTGCTCGCTCCATGCTTCGGCCGGCGAATATGATCTTTCCACCCGTGAACTGTTCAAGGCTCTGGAGATCGGCCTCACCGAGGTGCCGGACTGGTTTTGCTGCGGTGCGACACCGGCTCACAATGTGGATGAATTGCTCTCCCTTTCCCTCTGTGCCAAGAATCTCGAACTGGCGGAAGCGGTTGAAGGGGATCTTGCGGTGGCATGTGCTTCCTGTTTTTCACGGCTTAAATTTACCCAGCATACCCTGGTGGAAAATGCCACCAAGCGGACACAGGTGGAAAAAGCCCTCGATGCACCCCTTAAGCTTGACGGCAAGGTCAAACATCTGCTGGATATTCTGGCCCGTGACCTGGGGTTGGAACGGCTGGCGGCGGCCGTGAAGAAGCCGCTCACCGGTCTCAAGGTGGCCTGTTACTACGGCTGTCTGCTGACCCGTCCCACCGATGTGCCAAATCTGGATTGCGTTGAGGCGCCAACTATCATGGAGCAGGTGATAGAAGCGGTCGGTGCCGAAACCGTCGCCTGGACACACCGCCTGGAGTGCTGCGGTGCCAACTTTACCCTGTCCCGTCCCGGCGTGGTCATCCAGTTGACTAACGCGATTCTGGAGGCTGCCAAAGCCGCCGGAGCCGATTGCATTATGGTTGGCTGTCCGCTCTGTCATGGAAATCTGGATATTCGCCAGAAGGAGATCGAGGGGGTCTACAGTACCAGCTATAATCTGCCGGTGTTCTATCTGACCCAGTTGGTGGGGGTCGCGGTCGGGCTGGAATCGGCTAAACTGGGGCTTGAGGCGATGATTGTCAATCCATTGCCGCTGCTTAAATCAAAGGGGCTCCTGTAGTGGCTATGGTGAGCAGAGGCAACAAACCGGGAACGGTGCTGCCTGACAGATGCTGGAATAATCGGTTCACGAGGTGTACATGTCACGAATAGGCGTTTTTGTCTGCCACTGCGGCGAGAATATCTCGAGAACCGTTGATGTGGAGCGGGTTGCCGCCCACGCCGCAACCCTGCCCGGTGTTGCCTGCGCAACCGAATACAAGTATATGTGCTCCGATCCGGGGCAGACCCTGCTTAAAAAAGCGATCAGCGAGCAACGACTGACCCACGTGGTGGTGGCCGCCTGTTCTCCCCGCATGCATGAACGGACGTTCCGCAAAGCGGTGGAGGGTGCTGGACTCAATCCGTACCTCTGTGAAATGGCCAATATTCGTGAACACTGCTCCTGGGTACACGAAGACCGGGAAGAGGCCACCGCCAAGGCGTGTGACATCGTCGGCATGATGGTTGAACGAACCAAGAAAAACCGGGTGCTGCCGGCCATCACGGTACCGGTAACCAAACGTTCCCTGGTGATTGGTGGTGGCATTGCCGGTATCCAGGCCGCCCTCGATATTGCCGATGCGGGGCATGAAGTGGTGCTGGTGGAGCGTGAGCCCTCCATCGGCGGTCACATGGCCCAGCTGTCAGAAACCTTTCCAACCCTTGACTGCTCCCAGTGTATCATGACCCCCAAAATGGTTGATGTGGCCAATCACCCCAAGATCACCCTCTACACGTACTCGGAAATCGAACTGGTTGAAGGGTACATCGGCAACTTTCAGGTGACGGTCAGAAAACGGGCGCGGTCGGTGAATGAACGTACCTGTACCGGCTGCGGCGTCTGCATGACTAAATGTCCCCAAAAGAAAATTCCCAACAAATTCGATCAGAATATCGGTATGCGGACCGCCATCTATGTCCCCTTTCCCCAGGCGGTGCCGAATACGCCGGTGATTGACCGTGAAAACTGTACGAAATTCAAAACCGGGAAATGCGGTGTCTGCCAAAAGGTCTGCGGCCCCGGTGCCGTTGACTTTGAACAGCAGGATACCCTGATTGTGGAGGCGGTCGGAGCCATTGTGGTGGCCACCGGCTTTGATCTGTACTCCATTTCGGAAAAGCCCAAGGGCTCCCCCATCAAGGGGTATGGCGAATTCGGCCATGGCAAGATTCCGGATGTCATTGACGGCATGACCTTTGAACGGTTGGCCAGTGCCTCCGGCCCTACCGGTGGCAAAATTGTGCGCCCCTCCGACGGACGGGAGCCAAAGCAGATTGTCTTCATTCAGTGTATCGGTTCCCGTGCCCGTGAAAAGGGGATCTCCTACTGTTCCAAGGTCTGCTGCATGTACACCGCCAAGCATACCATGCTCTATCATCACAAGGTTCATGATGGTCAGGCCTACGTGTTCTTCATGGACGCCCGCACACCGGGAAAAAGTTACGACGAATTCTGGCGCCGCTCCATCGAAGAGGAAGAGGCGGTCTATATTCGCGGCATGGTTTCCCGGTTGTACCAGAAGGGGGACAAGATCGTGGTGATGGGGAGCGATATCGCCGTCGGTGTCCAGGTGGAAATCGAGGCCGACATGGTGGTGCTGGCCACGGCGGTGCAACCCCAACAAGGGGCCGATCTGCTGGCTCAGAAGCTGGGCATCTCCTACGACAAATACAATTTCTACTCCGAGGCCCATGCCAAGTTGCGTCCCGTGGAGTGTGCCACCGCCGGAATTTTTCTGGCCGGTGCCTGCCAGGGACCAAAGGATATTCCGGAAACGGTTTCACAGGCTTCGGCGGCCGCCGCCAAGGTCATGACACTCTTCTCGAAGGATCGGTTGGAACGGGAGCCGATTGTGGCCAGGGTTCGTGAGGCGGGGTGTGTTGGTTGTTTTGCCTGCAAAAAAGTCTGTGCCTATGGTGCCGTTGAAGAGAAGGAAATCCGGGATCGCCAGGGGAATCTGCTCAGGGTGGTGGCGTCGGTTAATCCGGGCGTCTGTGCCGGGTGCGGAACCTGTCAGGCCACTTGCCCCTCCAAGTGTGTGGAACTGGATGGCTATACAGACGAGCAGATCGTGGCAATGATAGAAGCACTGTAATACGAGCGAAGAAGGGTATCATGCATCCAGAAAAAAACAATTCATCCGCTTTTGAGCCGAAGATCATCGCCTTTGTCTGCACCTGGTGTACCTATGCCGGGGCCGATCTGGCCGGAACCAGCCGTATGCAGTACCCCTCCAATGTGCGGGTGCTGAAGTTTCCCTGCACCGGGCGGATCGATCCGGTCTTTATTTTGAAGGCATTTCAGCAGGGAGCCGACGGAGTGCTGGTTTCCGGGTGCCATCCGGGCGATTGCCACTATATTGCCGGGAACTTCCATGCCCGCCGCCGTTTTGCGGCGTTCCGGAAGCTGCTGGAATTTGTCGGTGTCGATTTGCAACGGCTGCAATTTTCCTGGGTTTCTGCCGCCGAAGGGGGGAAGTGGGTTGACGTGGTCACCGACCTGACCGAAACGGTTCGAGCCCTGGGACCCATGACCGAATTTAAGGAACTTGCTCTTGAAGAACAGTGGTCCGGTGCCCTGACCACCCCCGAGTTGAAGGAAGCGTATCTGCAAATCTGACAATCAGAGTCGTGTTTCGTAGCCATTCCACGCATGTCGCAGATGAAGGTATATACATGAACAACACTATCGACATATCACACTACGCTGCAATAGCCGACTCAATACGAGCCGAAGCCGCCCGCATTCTGGAACAGGGAGTGGTTACCGCCGTTGTTGCCTACACCACAGGGCGCCGTGCCGGTTCCGTACAGCCGGTTATTATCACCGCTGCCGCCGAAGCGGAACGGTTGACCTTCACCGCCGCCAGTGTCAATAATCTTGCCGTGTACCTGACCAAGGCCAAGAAGGACATCCCCCGCAGCGGCAGGATTGGCATTGTTGTCAAAGGGTGCGACCTGAAGGCGTTGGTGGGGCTCATGGGAGAATCCCAGTTGCAGCGGGATCAGCTCTATCTGATCGGTATTCCCTGTGCCGGTGTACTCGCCTCCACCGTGCGGCCGGCAGAGGCGTTGATCGCCGCCACGCTGGCACCGAAATGCCGGGAGTGTGACGCCCATCTACCGGAGGGGTGTGATTACGTTCCGGCGGTTTCCCTGCCATCAGCCCCCACTCTTGAACCGTCGTATGCTGCAGAGATTGCCCGTCTTGAAGCGTTGACCCCGGCGGAGCGGTGGGCTTACTGGAAAGAACAATTTGCCAAATGCATCAAATGCTATGCCTGCCGTCAGGTCTGCCCGTTCTGCTTCTGTGAACAGTGTCTCTGTGACCGGAATAAGCCGCAGATGGTCGATACCACCCCCCGGCCAGCCGGTAATACGGCTTGGCATATCGTGCGGGCCATGCACCTTGCCGGGCGTTGTGCCGGTTGTGCCGAATGCGAACGGGTCTGCCCCATGGATATCCCACTCAACCTGCTCAATCGAAAAATGGCCAAAGAATTAAAGGAACTGTTTGATTATGAGGCGGGCTTTGCCGTACACGAAAAAGGGCCACTGAACTCGTTTATGGAGAAGGACGATCAAAGCTTTATTAAATAAACCGTGGTCGTTGATCGGTTAAAAGGTTTTTTCATGCAAACATACATTTCCCATCATAATTTCCACACTCTGCTGGATACACTGATAACCGGTGGTATCCGTGTGGTGGCACCCCGCCTGACCGCCGGAACGCTACTGTATGCCCCCCTGGGGGAATCGGGTGACATGGTGTTGGATCAGCTGCCCCGTCGCTCTGCCAAGGAGGCTTTTTTTCCGGTCTGTGAGGATATCCTCTCCTACGAGAAGGGGGGACAGCAGGTTCGGTTGACCGATGTGGAGCCGGCTACCTTTCCGGTAACGGTGCTGGTAGGGGTGCGCCCCTGCGATGCTGCGGCCATCCCGGTACTTGACGCCGTGTTCTCCTGGGATTACAAAGATGAATTTTTTCTGGAGCGGCGGAGAAAAACCACCGTTATCGGCATCGCCTGCACAACGGCTGACGATGCCTGCTTTTGCACCGCAGTGGGACTCTCTCCCGCCGAGACAAAGGGGAGTGACCTGTTTTTAACCCCGGTGGCCGATGGAGGATACCTGTGTGACATCTGCAGTGAGAAAGGTGAAGCCCTGGTGGCCGATGGCAGCAGCCTGTTTACAGAACTGGGGAATGTTACACCGCTTCCCTTTGCTTCCCCCGCTGTTCCGGCCTTTGATCTGAAAAAGGTCAAGGGGTGGCTGGACGGACATTTTGAAGATCCGCTCTGGGACGGCACGGCTCTCCGTTGTGTCGGGTGCGGTGCCTGTGCCTTCGTCTGCCCCGCTTGTCACTGCTTCGATATCGTCGATGAAGGGACCGAAAAGAGCGGCAAACGCCGGAAAAGCTGGGATGCCTGCGGGTTCTGGAAGTTTACCCACCACGCCTCGGGTCATAACCCCCGTGACAAGCAGCCAAAACGCTACCGGAACCGCATCATGCACAAATTTAAATATTATGACGACAAATTCGGCCAGACCCTCTGCACCGGCTGTGGCCGTTGTGTCCGTATCTGCCCGGTCGGCATCGACATCGCGGCCATTGTGGCCGAGATTGACGGTATGGCTGTCGAGTAAGTCATTGGTATTTTATGTCTAAAAGCTGTTCACGCGGAGACGCGGAGGACGCGGAGTAGCATCATGAGATTGTATCGGGGCAGATGATGTCTGTTTGTTTGAAGTGTGAATCGGAATACGGTTTTGACATTCTCCGTACGGAAAAAGGGTTGTAGCCATGTGTGATCTTACCAACAGGAATATCTACCTTCCCCATCTGGTGACGGTGGCCGATATGATTGATGAAACCCCCGATGTGCGGACGCTTCGGCTGGTGTTTCAGGATGAACAACTGCGGGAAAAATTTACTTTCCGTGCCGGGCAGTTTGCCGAATATTCGTCCTTCGGTGCGGGTGAAGCCACCTTTTGTATCGCCTCCTCACCGACCCATGCCGGGTATATTGAATGCTGTTTTCGCTCGGTGGGGCGGGTAACCGAAGAGTTACGCCGTCTTGAGGTGGGGGACACCATGGGGGTGCGGGGCCCCTACGGTAATTCGTTCCCCCTTGAAGAGTTCTACGGAAAAAATCTGGTATTTGTGGCGGGAGGCATCGCCCTGCCCCCACTGCGCACACTGATCTGGAACTGTCTGGATTTGCGGGAGCGTTTTGGTGATATCACCATCGTCTATGGTGCCCGAACCGAGTCAGACCTGGTCTATAAGCGGGAGTTGGCGGAGTGGCAGGAACGTGGCGATGTGCGGTTGGTAAAAACCGTTGATCCGGGGGGCAATGGCCCCCACTGGGATGGTCAGGTTGGTTTTGTGCCGACCATACTGGGAGAGGCGGCACCGGCGGCTGAAAACAGCATTGCCCTGGTGTGCGGCCCGCCGATCATGATCAAGTTTACCCTGCCGGTACTGGAAACACTCGGTTTCAGTGACGACCAGGTCTATACCACCCTGGAAAACCGGATGAAATGCGGCCTGGGAAAATGTGGTCGCTGCAATGTGGGAAATGTCTACGTCTGTAAGGATGGCCCGGTCTTCACCGCCCGTCAAGTTAAAGGAATGCCGATGGAGTTTTGATACTCCTATTTCCCCAACGCCTCCTCAATTTTTTTCTGATCGAAACCGACAATGATTCTGCCGTTTATCAAGAAGGTTGGCGTTGAGTCAACCTTCTGCTGGTGGGCAATCTCCACCTGCTCCTCCTGGAGCCGTATGCCCCGTGCGGTAATCCCCTCAAATTTCTGTACAGCATCCATGCGCCCTGACATTACTTCATGGTATGCCGCTGCACTGTTGGTTTGGGAAAGGATATAGCGAGCCTTCTCCTTTGCCTTGGGGTGACGATTGAGGGGGGTGAAAAAGACATGGCGGGTGACGTCACTCCGGCTGTCAAAGTATTTTGACGCTTTTCGGCAGAACGGGCAATCCGGGTCGGTGAATTCAATGACGCTCTTCGATCCGCTGCCGATGGTGATTGATTTGCTGAAGTCGATTGTACCGGCAAAGACCGCTGGCACGCCGGTTGTTATTGCTGTTACCAGTAGAAACATGAAAAAAAATCTCATACAAAACCCCATGTGTAGAATACGCCCTCTGTTTTTCTGCTGTTACTCACAGGGAAACAGCATGATAAAGTCACTTCCCTGTTCTGCCCGGGATTCGGCCCAGATCACCCCGTGGAAGCTCTCCACTGCCAGGCGACAGTAGGCAAGCCCCATGCCCGCGCCCCCTTTCTCCCGTCCTGATTTCTTGGCAACCTGCGTAAATCGTTCAAATATGTGATTGAGTTCATCTTCGGGAATGCCGTTGCCGGTATCGGAAACGGCGATCCGTATGAAACGACCCGGTGTAAAAAAAAGTGGTGCGATGGTTACGGAGGGGGGAATCCCAAGAGTGTGTGCATCGTGGCCGAATACCTGGGCGCTGGAAACGGTTATTTCCCCCCCCTCGGGGGTGAACTTCAGCGCATTACCGAGCAGGTTGCCCAGAATGCGGTTGAAGGAATGCCGGTCAACAGCGATCATGTCGTCATCCGGCGACAGGTTTACCGAGAGGGCAATGCCGTCATGACGGGCGACACGGGCAAACTGGCCGGTCACTTTACCGAGCAGTTCGGTCGCCAGGTACGGTTGTGGAATCATCTGCATTTTCCCCGCTTCAAACTTTCTGATGTCGAGGAGGTTGTCGATCATGGTTACCACTTCATTGCAACTGTCGATGGCAGCTAAGAGATATTCCTTCTGCTCCGGATTGACCGCACCAAGACATCCCTCGCGCACGATATCGATTGAACCGATAACGGCGGTCAGCGGGTTTTTCATGTCATGGGACAGCATCAGGATGAAATCCTCTTTCTCCTGTTCTAAGCGCAGTTTATCGAGGCGAGCCAGACGATTCAGCCGGGCACGTTCGATTCTTTGTAAAATATCTTCCGGAGAAAACGGCTTTGAAATATAATCTTCCGCACCGTTTCTCATGCACTCAACGGCAAGTTCCTCACTTCCCTGTCCGCTCATCATGATCACAGCCGCGTCGCAGTTGGCTTCCTGAAGCAGTTTCAGTGCCGTAATACCATCAAGCTGGGGCATGCAGATGTCAAGCAGTACGACGGAAAAATCCCGTTCCTTCAGGAGCATCTGCATGGCCATTGAGCCATCGGCCGCCAATGAACAGGTGAAACCTTCACTTTGGAGGTAAATACTCAGGGCAAGACAGGTATCCATCTCGTCGTCAACAATAAGGATCTTGTTCGTCATCTGAAGCGACATCGCTCTTCCTTTCTTTCCGACTCCTGGAGAAAAGCCTCCGCAAGAATCAGATCCTCCGGTGTGGTGATCTTGATGTTACGATACTCACCTTTGAGTATCTGTACCTGGCCGCCGCTTCGCTCGATCAGCGAGGCATCATCGGTGCAGGAAAAACTATCCGTTGCAGCCGAAAGGTGGGCTCCATGGATCGTTTTGAAGCGAAACGTCTGGGGCGTCTGGGCCTGCCAGAGTGATTCCCGTGGTGGAGTACTCTGGATGATGCCCTTGCAAACACACTTGATTGTGTCTTTCACCGGCACGGCAACCACTACGCCATCGTGGATGAGTGCCTGGGAAATGGAATCCTCAATCATGTCATTGGTCAAAAATGGTCTGACGCCATCATGAATCAGCACAACGGTGTCAGGGGATGTATGGGGTGCCATGGCGTTCAGTCCATTCAAAACCGATCGTTGGCGCTCTGTTCCCCCGGCGACGATGGCAAAAACCTTGGTGAATCGGTAGAAATCAACGATATGCTCTTGACAGTAGGGTATTTCGTCAACGGGCGTAACGAGGAAAATGGCATCAATATGGGGCGATGACTCAAACATTGCTATGGTACGGGCAACAATCGGCACGCCACAGAGATCCAGATACTGTTTGTTAGTGGATGCTCCCATCCGTGTTCCGGCACCGGCAGCCGGAATGAGGGCTATGGTCTTGAAAGGTGGTATCACAGTAATCTCCACACGACAGTATATCAATTTCGCACAGAGTTGCAACCATAGAGTGGGGATTATTGCTATTTATTAATGACTGCCGCCGGTTCTTTCATGAGAACCTGGCCGCTATATTCGGCGTTCTTTCGCACCAGTGTTTCTGCAAGGTCACCGTCCCGCGTGCGGAAGGCATCAATAATCTTCTCATGTTCCTGAACCGAAACAGCCATGCGTCCCGGAAGGCTGAGAGAGGTGAAGCGGAGTCTCTGGAATTTAGTTACCAGTCCGGCAATCAATTCCATCAATTTTTCATTGTCGGCAGCTTTGATGAATATCTCATGGAAATCGTTGTGGACTTTGAAAAAGTGCTTAATATCGTCGGCTTTTGCCAGTTCGGCCAGTTTGTTGTTGGTCGTTTGCAGGCGGTCAAGCTCCTTTTCCGTCAGTCTGCTGCACGCCTGCCGAGCCGCATACCCCTCCATAATACTTTTGATGGCATAGAACTCTGCCACGTCACGGGGTGAAAACTGTTTGACCAAGGCACCACGGCGGGGAATGACTGTGAGATACCCCTCGGACTCAAGTTGTCGGAATGCTTCACGTATGGGAGTGCGACTGATGCCGAATCGTTCAGCCAGTTCCGGTTCGGAGACCTTGCTGCCGGCTTGAAGGCTGCCGGAAACAATGGCGTCGCGAATGGTTTCGAGTATTTTTTCACGTAAGGTCAGGTGTCTTTCCAGCGGTTTCATTATAGCTTCCCCATATTCAAACTATGTTTTTGTTCTATTGTATACAGTATACATTTTTTGTCAATTGTAACGCGATACCTGTGGCCTGTTCCCCGATGAATGACGGGTGTTTCACCGCTGTTTGTCGCCAGTAAAATGTGGTACCTTTAAGAAAGAACCTTGTGTTTTTAGTCGCTGGCAGGTAATCTACCGTCACTATGGATCCGGTCAGACACCTTAAAATATCGTTTTTTGTACTGCTGATGCTTATCTCAGGAGGGACGGCAGGTTATATGTCCATCGAGGGGTGGCGCCCGCTCGATGCCGTCTATATGACGGTCATAACCCTGGGCACCGTTGGTTTCAAAGAGGTACACGATCTTTCCGATGGCGGCAAGATGTTCACCATGGGGCTGATTGTTGTCGGCGTCAGTGTGCTGGGCTATATCGTCGGGAGTCTTGCCCAGATCATGTTTGAGGGGCAGATTCAGCGGATCATCGGGAGGAAAAAAGTGGAAAAGCAGATTGAAGGGCTTGTGGCACACTACATCATCTGCGGATACGGACGTATCGGTTCGCTCATTTGTAAAGAATTTAAATCAAATGGCGTGAAATTCGTTATTATTGAAAAAAATAGTGAGGCGGCAGAGCGGTTGGAGGAGGATGGGTATCTTTATATGCGGGGAGATGCCACCCTTGACGAAACGTTGCTGAAGGCCGGGATTAACCGGGCCAAGGGGCTGATATCCGTTGTTACCTCCGATACGGAAAACGTCTACATCACGCTCACCGCCCGTGGTCTCAACCCCGGTCTCTATATTATGGCCCGTTCCGGGGAGGAGGGGTCGGACATTAAGCTGAAGCGTGCCGGAGCTAATAAGGTCGTCTCCCCCTACACTATCGGCGGCCATCGTATGGCCCAGTCCATTTTACGCCCCAATGTGGTTGACTTCATCGAAATAGCTACCGGCCATGAACAGCTCGAATTGCAGATGGAAGAGATAACGATCCCCGAACATTCGGCGTTCGTGGGGGAAACGCTGGTCAGTTCCGGTTTCCGGAAGGAAATCGGGGTTATCATCGTCGGCATCAAAAAAAGTCATGGCAAGATGGTCTTTAATCCCCATCCCCAAACTAAAATTGAGGAACATGATACCCTGATTGTTCTTGGTGATCCCCCTTCAATCCATAAACTGGAGGATCTCGTTGATCGGGCTGCTACCGATGAAGTCATCAAAAAGCACCGGAAAGAGCATTCATGAGCCATTCACTCCACGCCCATGCCCCCTTCGGTCGTCAGTCAGGGCAACTTGAATACTGTCTTGCCAACGGTATTAACCTGGAGCTGTTTTTTTCCGGCGAGACTCTCGACGCTCTGGATGTTACGGCGGTTGATGAACTGGCCGTTACTCTCAAAGCGGCCGGGCTGGCAACAACCTTCCACGCCCCCTTTATGGATCTCAACCCAGGGGCACTTGACGCAGGAATCCGGGCTGCAAGTCGCCGACGCATCCAGCAGGTTTTTCAGGTGGCGGAACGGCTCCGGCCGAAGGTGATTGTGGTTCATCCCGGCTATGATGACCTGCATTACGGGGAAACCAGGTCGCTTTGGGTGAAAAACAGTATTGAATTCTGGCAGGAGTTTGTGCCCTGCGCCCGTGAACTTGGCACCATTTTGGCGATTGAGAATATATACGAGAAAGAACCGTCAACTCTCAAGGCACTGCTTGACGGGGTCGCCGACCCCTGTTTCCGGCACTGCTTCGATGTGGGGCACTGGAACATGTTTACGACCGTTTCGCTTGAGGAATGGTTCAGAGAACTTGGCAGTTATATTGTGGAAAGCCATATTCATGACAATCACGGTCAGCGTGACGAACATCTACCGGTGGGAGAGGGGGATATCGATTTCCCCCGTTTTTTTGCGTTACTTAAAAAATATGCACCCTCAGCTGTCTGGACCATTGAAGCCCATAGTCGGGAGTTACTACTCCGTGCGCGAGAAGGTATCGGGCAATTTATCGGAGATGGTGTCTGAACGCCCTGAAAAACCTTTCACATTGATTAAATTTATGTGGCATCTTCCGCGATTTGTGCTACAAGGAAACCACGATTGTAAAGAGCCTCTTTTGGCGGGAAATAGTGCCGCAGAATTTAATGTATAGGATCCCATGGACTTTACCTCACTTTACAGCACACGCATTCAGACCAATTTTGACGATGATCTGGCACTGATTCTCAAGACGTTCCACGGCAGTCGTGGGTCAAAGTCCGATTGTCAGGTGGTTCTGACCAATTACTACAAGGGTCTGCCCATAACGTATCCGGCCACCATACTGGGAGTTGATCGGGGTAATCTGGATCTTGAAGTGAATATGCAGCAGGCGGTTGCCATCGCTGCGGATCGCTATACCTTGGTTCGAAGTAAGTTATTTCCCCATGCCATGGTTGCCCATGTTCAGTACGTTAATGTGAAAAAACATATTGCCTCCCTGAATAAACTCAGTTTTGTCGAAGTGCTTGCCGAACGCCGGGCGGCCGTACGGCTCGATATGGATCCGTTAACCCGCTTTTCCCTTGAGTGTGGCGGCCAGCAGATTGCCGGGAAGTTGACCGATATCTCCATCATCGGGGCTGCCGCCCTGCTTGAGAACCGTTTTGAGTTTGAACCGGGGATGGAGGTGGTGGCGAAGTTTATGCTGCCGGATATCGCCCTGGAGAAGCAGACCGAGATGACGGTGAGAGCCATTCCGGTGTCTCTGGGGGACAGTGGCGCACCCTATCGGTGCGGTCTGAAAATATTTCCGGAAAAACAGCAGGAACAGCTGATTTCCCGCTACAGTTTCCAGCGTCAGGTAGAAATTATTCGCGGCTTGAAAGAAATGGCGGAATAGCATTTAAACAGTCAACACTGTACACAATACCCTTCCGTTTTCCAGAGGGGTTTTTTTGTGTCCGATAACGGGAAATAGTCAATAAAAACAGAGTAAGAATCAATACCGGCACAACAGCGGAATGATGGTAATGCCGGGGGCGTGGGTGGATGCCGCCTGCCGGGCACGCTCTGAGACAATAGCCATGAGTGTGGTATCAAAGTCGGTGGCAATGGCGATTTCCCGTGCGGTGTTGGCGTGGCTGATCAGGTTAAGAATGCGGCGGGGGAGATGGGCCGTTTCTGCCCAGGAGAGCAGTATCCTCACGTCAAGCTCCGATGCCGCTGCGTGGGTGTTTTCATGACCACAGGCAATTTTGAGCATTTTCGCAAACTGACAGGCAATGACCGGTGTGGTGAAACCCCGTGCCACGCAGGCTCGCATAGCGTGAGCCGCATGGTCACCCATCATGACGCAGGCATCTTCCGGCAGATGGGGAAGGGCGTGGCGGGCCGCCTGTTCACTGGTTCTGCCGGTGGAGAGGATAACCGTCTCACAACCGCAGGCACGGGCAACGTCCAGAGAGGCATCTATGGTGTCGGTCCAGGCCGCCGTTGAAATGGGGCGCACAATTCCCGATGTGCCGAGAATGGAGAGCCCACCGATGATGCCGAGGCGGCTGTTGAGGGTTTTTAGTGCCCGCTCTTCGCCGTCGGGGATGGAGATGGTAATGATAAGGGAGGGGGGTCTGGATGGCACGGAGGCGACCGCCTCGGCGATCATCCGGCGCGGCACCGGATTGATGGCCCATTCCCCCGGAGGGATGGCCAATCCCGGTTTGGTTACTTTGCCGATACCCATTCCCCCCTCGATGATCAGAGGAGGGGCTTCTCCAGGGGACCCACTCGTTCTCCGCGCCTGCACGTGGATCTGGGCACCGTTGGTGATGTCCGGATCGTCACCGGCATCTTTGATGATATAACAGGTCGCAGATTCTTCCGACCAGGAGTGGCCGTGAACGGTAAATGTGGCAGGTGCTCCGGAAGGAAGCACGATGGTGACTTCGGCAAGAGGAGCCTGCTCTTCCAGCATCATGACCGCCGCTTTTGCGCCGGCCGCCGCACAGGTGCCGGTGGTGTAGCCGCTGCGGAGCTGCTTTTTCAACGGGGCGAACCTGCCAGGATGGCCAGGGCGTTTACCACCGCTGCCGCCACGTTGGAGCCCCCTTTACGGCCGATATTGGTGATGAAGGGAACCGAATGGCTGCCGGAGGCCAGGGCGTTTTTGCTCTCCTCCGCTCCGACGAAGCCGACCGGCAGAGCGATGATGAGAGCGGGGCGTGCCGGAATACCACTTTCCATAAGACGGAGCAATTCAAAGAGTGCAGTTGGGGCGTTGCCAATAACAAAAATCCGGTTATGGGGATCGGCAACCGCTTTACGCATGGCGGCGATGGAGCGGGTAATCCCCTCATTTTTTGCCAGTTCCGCAACATCCTGATCGGCAACATGGCAGGTGACGGTACAGCCAAAGGGAGCTAGTCGCACGTTGCTGATGCCGGACAGTGCCATATTTGTGTCGGTCACGATGCCGCAACCACTGGTCAAGGCAGCAATTCCCCGCTCGATGACATCATCGGAGAGTATCATTGACTGGGTATATTCAAAGTCCGCACTGGTATGGATAACCCGTCGGACGACCTGCCACTCTTCGTCTGACCAACCATGGTCACCGGCCTCTGCATCAATAATCCGAAATGACCCCGCTTCGATCTCTTCCGGCTTCATTCCCAGTGAATCCATCACCGCCACCCGAACCTTTCCAGTGCCTCGCCGATCCGTTCCGTCTCGATTTCAGCCAGTTTGCGATGGGCACCTAAGTGCCCTCCCATTTCCATAATCAATGCCGGGTGATGCTGCTGCGCCTCACCAATCTCTTCCGGGAGGTCGTGCTGCACATGGGCTCCCATGAAGAGAAAGTAGGGCATCAGTAGTATGCGCTCCGCTCCCTGTGCCACGCAGTTGTCAATTCCCTGCTGGATGTTCGGTTCATGGAGTTCGCGAAAAGCGACTTCAACTATATCATAGCCGGTCATCTCCCGTACCTGGGCAGCCACTTCACGGGCCGCATCATTGGCTTCGGAAATACGGCTCCCATGGGCCATCATTAAAATTGCAGTTTTCATGGTGTGATTTATGTCTCTTTCCTACCCGGGAACCGGAGTAAAAGTCAGATTAGCAAAACAGCGGGTTATGAACTGAGTCATAACCCGCTATTCGTGAACTTGGCCGAGTTCCGGACAATTCCTGAACCTTGTGATTACTTCTTGAAGGTTTTGATGATGTAATCGGCCAGTACTTTGGTGTCGGCATCGGAAATGGCTTTGGCGTCGAAACCGCGCATTGCTCCGCTCCCTTTACGAACCTGCTTGATGATTTTCTCAGGGTCAGTGATCCCCTTGAGGTTAGCGGTCGGCTTCATGATGTTGCCACCCTTGGGGTGACAGCCGGCGCATTTAGCCTTGAAAATAGCCTCGCCAGCGTCGGCGGCAAAAACAACGGTTGACATCATGGTGATACCCAGTACAGCTGTTGCAATCAGAACTTTTTTCATGGGTGATTATTCTCCTTTGCTTTCTGAAATTGTCCCCCGGTTTCGGGGGGTAAGATGATAATGGACATATATACCACTGGTTGCCCCACGCGGCAAGTATGGTTTTGAAAAAAACTGATGAACCGTTTGCCGTACGTTAGGAAAGCTCGGCCGTAATAAAATCAATGGTGGCCTTTGTAACGGTATTCAACTCAGGCAACAGCTCCAACGCTGTCTCTATATCTGCTGATTTCGCTGCCGTTTCGACTCGCAGGCAAATACTCTTGAGGGCATTTGCCCCAATATTGGTGGCAAGCCATTTGAGTGAATGAGCCTGATGCCGCATGGCCAAGGCGTCCTTGGCCGCACAGTTGTTGTGCAACAGCGCAAGATCCTCCGGAAGTTTTTCGAGTGCTTCACGGAGGATGCTTGTCATGAATTCGGTGTCGTAGTCCATTTTTTCCAGAAGCCATTGCTTGCAAAACAGTTCTTGAGTGTTGAGTTGAGCCTCTGCCAGCCGGGGCTCAATAACTTGAACTCTGTCCAATGCAAACCATTTTTCCAGGACTTCAGCCAACGCTTCTTTGGTGACCGGCTTTGAGAGGTAATCACTCATGCCAGCATTAATGCAATTGTCACGGTCGCCGGAGGTTGCATTGGCGGTCATGGCTATGATCGGGACGACGTTGTTCAGCAGCCCGGAATTGTCTGCACGAATAGCTGCGGTGGCCTCAAAGCCTGTCATGATGGGCATCTGACAATCCATCAGCACAAGATCATAGTTAATCAGTTTCAGCGCACGTACCGCCTCTTGACCGTCTGCAACGACATCAACCCGGTAACCGAGGCTTTTCAGCATGTGCTGGGCGACTTTCTGGTTAATAATGTTGTCTTCCGCCAGCAGGATCCGGACACCGGGGCGTCCCGATTCGGCTATTATATGTCGTGTTATTATACCTTGTGCGGGGGGGGCACCATGCTCTTTGCCACTCTCCCTGGCCAGTGCCAGTTCCAGACAGTCATAGAGCTGTGCCTGCCGAACCGGTTTGTGAAGATACCCGGCAAAGCCGATCCGTTCTAAGATGGCGGTATCACCCTTTTGGGCAATTGAGGTCAGCATAACCATGAGAGTCGGTGCCAGTTCGGGGTCTCCTTTGATGCGTGTGCCGAGATCCGTGCCGTCCATATCCGGCATCTCTTGGTCAAGTATGGCAATGCGGAATGGATCACCTGCCCGAACCGCCTCCCGGAGCATTACCAGTCCTTCTGCGCCATCTGCAGCAACTTCGTAACGGCATCCCCAGTGTTTCAGTAGTGTCTTCATCAGAATTCGGTTTGTGGCATTGTCATCAACCACCAAAATTCGTTCTTTGGCGATTCCTGTCTGACCGGCCAGGTGCAGCGACTTATAGAGTACAATGTTTTGTGCGGATTGTTTGCCAAGCCGCACGGTAAACCAGAAGGTAGAGCCCTGCCCGTCTTCGCTTGTGACGCCGATGTCACCCCCCATCAAGTGAGCAAGCTGCTTACTGATTGCCAGGCCAAGGCCGGTACCACCAAATTGGCGAGTGGTACTGCCATCGGCCTGGGTAAAGGGTTCAAAGATGGCCGATATGCGATCTTTTGCAATGCCAATGCCGGTGTCTGTCACCTCAACAAGAACGACGATGGTATCGTTTTGATCTTCTTTCAGAGACGTACTGATGACAACCTCACCCGTACGGGTAAACTTGATGGCGTTACCGACCAGGTTGGTGAGAATCTGCCGCACCCTTCCCGGATCGCCCCGGAGATAGGAGGGCACGGCGGGGTCGATGCGGCAGATCAATTCAAGGCCGGTCGCTTCAGCACGTAATGCAAGTAACTCGGCGACATCTTCCAGGGTAACCCGCAGGTCAAAGTCCAGAATCTCCAGCTCCAGTTTACCCGATTCTATCTTTGAAAAGTCGAGAATTTCATTGACAATGGTTAAGAGGTTCTCGCTGCTTTTTCTAACAATTTCGGCAAACTCTTTCTGCTCCGGTGTCAGTCTGGTTTCCAGCAGCATCGCGTTCATGCCGAGTAAGCCATTTAATGGAGTTCGAATCTCATGGCTCATGGTGGCAAGGAAAGAACTTTTGGCCTTACTGCCGGATTCGGCCTGCACTTTTGCCTGAATCAACTCGGCTTCCATCTCCTTGCGGAGGGTTATGTCAAAATGGGCAATGACGGCGTACTTCCCCTCACGGTGGCTGAGCGGAGTCATTTTGCAGGAGTACCACCGCTCTGTCTCAAGAATGGTGGACAGAAAGTCGAGGGCAAACTCGGGGAGAGTCTCACTGAGAACCGTATGGAAACCGGTCAAAAGCTCGTTGACAACCGGCTTCGGTACGGACAGGAGGGAGTTGCAAAGGGAAAAATAATCGGTGCCGACACTTGATCTGCCCCTGTTGCCGGCAAGTCCCTCAAAAAAGATATCCCATGCGTGATTACTGTTGGTGATAGTACCCGTTTCGTCAACGATGCAGATGAGCGAAGAAAGATCATCGAGCGTACTGGCCGCTTCAGTTGCCGCGCGTAGTTGGGTTTCTATCTCCTTTCTCTCCGTAATGTCGGAGGTGAAGCCGTGCCATATAATGCTGGCATCCTCAAGGCGTTCTGGTTGGGCGACCGTTGAATACCACCGTTCTCCCCGGTTCGCCAGCACAATGCGGTACTCAAACTGCCAGGGCTTAAAGGTTGAAGCGGAATCCATTATGGCGGTAACAACCCGTTCCTGGTCATCGGCATGGATGAGAGTAAAGAGTAAGGAGGCGTTATGACGAAGCTGTTCCGGTGTGAGACCGAAAAACTGCTGAATCGCATCGCTCGTGTAGGGGAAGGCAGAGGTTCCATCGGCAAAAAGACGATATTGGAAGACGACGCCCGGAATCTGACGGGTCAGATCGGTCAGCTGTTTGTGGCTTTCCCGAAGTTGTTCTTCTCTCACCTGCAGTTGCCGTTCAACTCGTAAGCCATGGGCACATTCAAGCAGGGTCGCGTGAAGCTGGGGGAGGTTGATCGGTTTGGTTAGGTATTTGTCGACACCGATATCCACAATACGCCTCAGGTAGTCTACCTGCTCAAAGCCGGTCATCACAATAATCGGTACTGACGAGTCCAGTCTGCGGATCTCGGTCGCCATGGTGAGACCGTCCATCCGGGGCATATGGATGTCAGTTATTACTATATCCGGTTGGCCGGTTTGATAAAGACCTAACCCCTCTGCTCCGTCTCTTGCCGTCAACACTGTGGTGACAATGCGAGACAGGAATTGGACGCCCTGCTCAAACACATCATCATTGTCCTCAACAAAAAGGATGGTAAGTTCTTTTAAGTACTCTTTGTCCTGTAAGCTGCAATTCATTAATAGATTCCTCACCTATGGAACATCTTTTTTAGGTCAGATCGTCAAAATCAGACAATGGCAGGCAGATGGTGAAGTAAGGTACTTCTTCAATTCCTCATTATGAACCGAATGTGAAGGATAGGAAAGCATATTTTCGGATGTTGCTTTAATGTAATCCTCAAGATATGCGGTGTATTCTTCTACCGTATTTATAGTGGCAATGATGAAACTCATCGGATTATTGATAGTATGTGCTATACCTGCTGCAAGTCGGCCAAACGATGAAATTCTCTCCTGGGTAATGATCTTTGTGTGGGCTAACTCCAGTTCGGTGTGGTTTTTTTTAGCTCGGTACGGTCTTCCAGAGAATTGCGAGAAGATAACTCTCGTTGCGTGCCGTGGTGATTCTGTTGTACGAACACTACACAAAGGGAGATAATTACAGATAGATATGCAGATGTATATTCAAGGAAATGACTATGGAGTCACTTTTTTGATAAGCTTGTCCTACAAAAAGCGGGAGAACACCTGATTCGAGAGCAGCATGCCCCGGCGGGAGAGAAACAGTCGGTCACCTTGGTGCCTGAGTAGTTCGAGTCGCACCAAGTCGGCCAGTGGAGAGCGGTAGGCGGATTCGAGGGGGACGCCAAATTCTTCTTTGAAATGGCGAAAACTGACACCGCTGGCGAGGCGTAACCCCAGAAACAGATGTTCCGACATCGCTTCTTCCCTGGTCAGGTACTCCCGGGCGGTGGCAGGAATATGCCGGCTCTGGAGTGACTGGCGGTAGCCGTTCAGGTCAGTGGCATTACTGAAGCGGAGGCCGTTGCCATCCCTGAGAAACGAGTGGGCAGCAACCCCCAGGCCAAGATAGCCATCCCTGGTCCAGTAGCCACAGTTGTGTTGGGAGGCATGGCCGGGACGGCAGTAGTTGGCTATTTCATAATGCTCAAAGCCCCCTCTGATGAGCAGGTGCTCGGCAAGTTCAAACATATCTGCTGACAGGTCTTCCTCGACCAAGAGTGGTGCATCGGCAGGGTAGAGTCGGGCAAACGGGGTATGTTCTTCAATGGTCAGGCCATAGATGGAAATATGTTCCGGTTCAAGGCGGAGTGCCCGTTGTAACTCGTTGCGCCACTGCTCGAGATGCTGCCCCGGCAGGGAGTGCATCAGGTCAATACTGATGTTGGTGAAACCGGCACTGCGGGCGTCACGAAACGCCTGTCCGGCCTGGTCGGCGGTATGGATACGCCCTAGCAGTTTCAAAAAATGGTCGTCAAAGGACTGAATACCGAGGGAAAGCCGATTGATACCGGCCCCCCTGAACGCCGCAAGGGATGCTTCGGTGACCGTGGCCGGGTTGGCTTCAAGGGTGATTTCACCATCCGTAGCAATGCCGACGGTTTTATTGATCTCTTCCAGGAGTTGCCCGATCTGCTGGGGATGGAGCAGGGAAGGGGTGCCGCCGCCAAAGTAGATGGAGCGGAGGGGGGCGGAGGGGGCCGGATGGCCGTTAAGTTCCCGGAGCAGCAGTTCCGGATATTCGGCCAGCTCACCCTGTGCGGGTAGTGCGGAGGCAAAGGCACAGTAGCCGCATTTTGCCCGGCAGAACGGTACATGAATATAGAGCCGTGAATACATGGAACCTCCTTTTTGTCTTTGAAAGCGGAGCAGCATCCTGCTACACTACCGTATGACCAATCCGGTGCAGGAACATTACCAAACCTATCCCTACCCCTGCTATCCCCTGCTGGCTTCGGTGCAGAGAAGTCATACCTATGCACTCAATCTGGAGGCACTCTGGTGCCGTTTTAACCGGGTACTCCCCCCGCCGGAGGGGCGGGGCATTCTTATCGCCGGAAGCGGCACTTTTGCCCCCTACCCCTGGGCGGTTGCCAACCCGGAAGACACCATCACCGCCCTGGATCTTTCGGAACGGAGCCTGGGGCGTGCCCGCTGGCACTGTCTCCTCCATGGTCGCCGCAACGTGGTCTACCGCTGTGGTGATCTTACTGATCCGGCCGCAGTTGACGGGTCATTCGGCCTGATTGATTCGTTCGGGGTGCTACACCATCTTGAGGATCCTTTGGCCGGGCTGAAAGCTCTGGAAAAGCGGCTGGTGCCGGGGGGGATCCTCAGGATCATGGTCTACAGCCGTTACGCCCGCCGGGAGGAGGAAGCAATCCGTCGCGCCTTTAAACTCCTCGGTGTGGCAACCCCCCGTGCGGCACGCCGTCTGCTGGGACGGGCTGGAACCGGGTCCCGTTTGGCCGCCTATCTGGCAACAGCCGATGAGCCGGAATCCCTGTCGGGGCTTGCCGATGCCCTGCTTCATCCGGTGGTTCATACGTTCCGCATTGATGAGCTGATGGAGATGGTTGCCCAGGCCGGACTAACGCCACTCCTGTTCGCCCATCATACCGCCGAAGAGCAGGTGGAGGACGAGGTCGCGCGGCTCAGGCTACTTGAAAAAGAGCGGTACTCCCCCGGTAATTTTGTGCTTTATCTCGGCAAAGGGGGACTTGGGGATATTCGGAGGGGAGAGCCACGGCTGCTGCTCAACCCCTGTCTGGTTTCCGCCGTCGGCAGATTTTCCCTCGGAACCACACAGATCCCCCCCCGCCTTGGTTGTGAAAACATGTTGTTGACCGGCCGGGAGAAAAGCTTCCTCCGTCGTTTTGTGACCCCCGTACTCCGCAGCGAGCTATCGGCAGATGATCTGCACCGCGCCTCCCCCTACCGGCGACAACTGTTTCTGCTGGAATATTGCTGAATCCAGCAGGTTCGTAATGCTTGTCGCGTAGAAGAGTATCATGTATCATTGCTTTTGTATATTGGATCGGCTTGAGGGGGTATTTATTGAAAATGAGCGAGAGAGCTCTGCGGACTATTAAGTGTGGGCCGGATTAATTGATTGAAGCTGGGGCACCGGATATGGTGCCCCAGCTTCTTATGGTGCGCCAAACGGGTACGGTCAATGCCACGACAATGACACAGAACCATCCTGACCGCTTGCGTCACCATCACCATCATCACCACCACTGGCGACCACAATGGTAATCGTTTGTCCCGCTGTCACGGTGAATGAGCCGCCATTTACAGCCCCGCCAGCACCACCATTAGGAAAACCAGTCCCACTGCCACCCCATCCACCACCGCCGACAATATTCTTTCCACCTATTACATTAACAGCGGCTCCATTTTGACCAGCAACGGGGTGTTCCGCACCCTTACCACCATAGGCGGTTCCCAACACAGTACCATTGCAGCTTATGTACGTATCCCCCCCATCCTGCCCCCAATCTCCCTCGGTAGCACCTCCGCCACCTGCACCATTAATATAGCTTATAGTAACGGTTGCATTAGCAAGAAATGTTTGTGAATACGTTCCTGCCACACTATGGACAACGGAGGTGATCGTGCCAATATCATAGGTTTGACTCATCACCGCAGAGACATTGCCCGCCGCATCTTTGCCAAAATACATCAATGTAGCACTTGAGGGAATTACTATCGGAGCGGTGTAAACAAGAGAACTGGTGGTTGGTGTACTCCCATTGGTAGTGTAATAGATTGTACCTGGTTCATTAATTACAAACGAGACAGTCTGCACCACAAGGATCATATCCTCGAATATCTGCAATTTGCACTGGAGCAGGCAGGAGGAAGACATCTCATGACTGAATCTCTCATGGAAACATTGGCAGAACATTGCTGTGGAAACTTGAGGATGCTTAATCATATGGCTGCAGAACTCCTTGCCGTTGCAGCCGAAAGACAATTACCCAGAATGGATGAGGGGCGCTATCTCGAAGTATTCTCACGACAACCACAGCCGAGAAAACAAATGAAAAATGGATGAACCAGGCAACGTAAAACCCACAATCATTCATACAGAAAGGAAAAAACAATGAACTTCTATGAAAACGACGTATTGGAAGAAAAACTCGAAGAGCTGAGCGATCAATTGGGGTATCTAGTACTCGACCTTCTCGTGGTGAGCCTTAAAAAAGTGGTTCGGGAACAAGGTATCTATAGTGAGATTATGGATGCGAAGTTAAGCAGGGACCCATTCTGAAAACCTCAAAGATAAAGCTGAAACAGTCAGAAAGCCCCACCTGAGTCATGAACTGTAAATGTGAGGTGAATGCGTACAGCATTCGCCTCACTCCTCTCCAACATTGCAAGTACCGTTAGCAGCAAACGAAGACATCAAATATCGAGCAAACCAATTACCAAGCCAAGCATCGACCCGTTTAACAAGATTTCCCGCCCAAACAATAGCATTGTTCAAGCACGAAGTCTTGGCCGTAAGCAAAAACATCAAATTAATTGCATACAAAAGCATCAAAAAGCGAGATTCCACTCAAACGGGATAAAGCCCCGTATTGCTCGCAGAGGCAGGCAGATTTTGTGTGTGCCCGGAAGCGCACAATTAACGCCGTCAGTGAGTATGAAAGTAAGAAGGCGCTAAGTAGGGCGTGATCACTCTTGGGGGGAGTTGTTGCTTCTGGCCGACCCTCCATCGGTTCATCTCGTTTTGGTAAAAGCAACTGCCCGCCATGATAAAGGCGATTGCGGTCAGTTACCAAAACGGATTCACGCATACCCTGTGCAAACCGTGCTC
>CAIRBT010000111.1 GCA_903876875.1 uncultured Geobacteraceae bacterium | reverse complement strand
GTCGCGAAAATTCGACTGAGCGAGAGCAGATTTCGACGATTTTGAAGGTCAATAGTCGTTCTATTGACCGATAAAGCGGTGAAATATGATCCGTTCAGACGGATTTACAGCAGATTCCTCCTAAGCCCGACAGGCTCCTAGAAAGGTACGTCCCCCCATAGGGTACTTTCGCTTAGAAGCGCCTACTTTTGGCAAGCGGAGGGTTAGGGAGGGGATGGGGTTGTTTGCCGCAATTCCTCAACAATCTCCCACAACTGTTCTTTTACCGATTCAAATTACTGGAGCACTTCGTTATTCCAAAATCTCAAAATACGATAGCCCGCTTTTTGCAGTTCTTCCGTACGTCGCGTGTCATATGCTATGTTTTCAGTATGCTTTCCGCCATCAGCTTCAATTACCAACATGATTTCAAGACAGATAAAATCAAGAATATAATTTCCAAAAGGATGTTGACGTCGAAACTTCAGACCTTCAAGATGATGGCCACGAAGTACCCTCCAAAGAGCATTTTCGGCTGGAGTCATTTGATTCCGTAGCTTTCGCGGGAGTCTGTTTGAGATATTTTTTTCATTCGTCTGGCCGATCATATAATCTACCCCATCCCCACCCCGATCCTCCCCTTGAAGGGGAGGGAGAAAATCAAAAGCAATTTTGCTTAAGTTAGCGCATATGCCTTGAAAGGGTGGGAGAAAGTCATGGCAATTTTCCGCTATTCCTCGTCACGGGTGATGCCATGTTTTTCCAATCGTCACCTGAAGATGTAGTGGTTCATCCCCAGCATGGCGGCGGTTTCCACTCGCTTGCCATTGATGGATAAAATAATGACAACGGCGACAAATCATACAAGCGGCACGAAAACCTCGATAACTGATTATGGTGTAACGCTCAGCGTCGTTTTGACCGATCCAGTCATCGTCACGGAACTGTGTGTAACAGTATCAATCCCTACGACCGTATATTTGGGGTAGGTCGCATTCAGTGCATATATGTCTTCAGGCATAATCGAGGTTCCGGGAGCCACGGTAAAGAGCAGATTAACAAACTGCCCTCCACGAAGTGTTTCCTGGGTGGTGGCCATGGAAAGATAGGCAGTACGGGTGGATGCCGAATAATTGCCAAACGTCAATGATGTTGTCAGCATAGCACTGCCCGGAGTGATTGAGGCATCGGTGATCTGACCCGTGCCACCGGTGGGGGTACTGACCGATATACCGGCCGGAAATTTCACTGCCACATCAATGGCACTGATCGGTGCGTCCAACCGGGCGGTACTGATTGCCGAAAAAGTCAGTTTATGTGTGCCGGGTGTCAGAAACTGGTTGGTGCCGCCACCTGCTGTTCCGCCATCGCCACCGCCGCCGCAAGCGGCAAGAATGGTTGCGAATGACAGTAAAATACCGAATCTGGACATGTGAGTCATACTAATTCTCCTGTAAATTTCTGAACGTGAATTCTACCAGCCAAGACCGGTAGCCTTGCGCAGGATCAGCATCGTATCCTCAATATCAACTGTACCATTGCCCACCGGAACACCGAGAACCAATGGCCCCACATCGCCGCGTGTCAATTCAACTGGTGATAGCGACATCAGGCCGGCCCCTGCCTTTAAGGCCAGAAGGGCATCGACAATATCAACCACACCGTCGCCGTTGATGTCGCCGGTATGCAGATAGCCGCCACCACCGCCGGGGGCTACCTGGGCAACCTGCTTGACGGAATAATTCGGGCTGACACTGGTGATATCTGCCGGCATATACAGCGCCTGGCCGATTGCCATTCCACTGCCGCTTGTGCCGGATGAGCTACTGGTGCTACCTCCGCCGCTGATAACGGAGGCGTTGTTGAGGTTGTAGTTCGGGCTGCTCATGATTGCCGCATGGGCAAATACAGGTAATAGCCATGCAATTGCTAGTGCAACATTGACTTTTGCATTCATAATAACAGTCCCTCCTATTGCGGTGTAAGCTTGGTTACATAATTGCGACCACCACTGCTGTTTACCCAGATGCTGGTGCCATCAAAAGCCAAACCATTGGGAGCCGCTACAGGGAAGGTTCCAAGGTTATCGCCATTGATAGCCAGCAGTTCGGTAACGGTTCCACCATTATAGTTGGATACCCAGATATGGGTGCCGTCAAAAGCGATGTTTTGTGGGTGGGAACCTACATTGTAGGTTCCTGCTATGGTGCCATCAATAGCACGTAATTTACTCACAGAATTGAGGCCATAGTTAGCAACCCAAATGCTGGTACCATCGAAAGCTAAATCTTGTGGATATGCACCCGAAGTCAAGGTGTAGGTTCCTGCTGTGGTGCCGTCGCTGGCCAGTAATTTGGTCACGGTGCCACTACCAGTGTTGGATACCCATATATAGGCACCGTCAAATGCTATCTTTTGTGGTTGTACCCCTACGTTGTAGGTTCCTACTTTGGTGCCATCGCTGGCCAGTAACTTTATCACGGTATTAAATCCATAACTGGCAACCCAAATGTTGGTGCCGTCGAAAGCTAAACCTTGTGGGTTTGTACCCGCGCCCAAGGAGTAGGTTCCCACTGTGGTGCCGTCGCTGGCCAGCAATTTGGTCACGGTGCTACTCAAATAATTGGATACCCAGATGTTGGTGCCATCAAAGGCCAAACTTTGTGGTCGTGATCCAACTGTGTATGTTCCTACTACGGTGCCGTCACTGGCCTGCAATTTGGTCACTGTACCGTCATCAGTGTTGGCGACCCACATATTGGTTCCGTCGAAAGCTATTCCCTGTGGATTTCTTCCTACGCTGTAAGTGGTTCTGGCCATAGTGGTATACCAGGCAAGCGTAGCTATTTGTGAAAGTGTTTTTCCTGTACGTATAACGTTTGCACTGCTATCGACATATCTCTTGTTCGCTGCGTCACTGTCTGTGGTTGGCAAAGCAAGGCTGGTGATACGTTTGGAGGCTACATCCACAGTGCCAGTGCCTTGGGGGACAAGCTTGATATTGGTGTCGCTGCCACCCGCAGTAAAGGACAGCACCCCTGTGCCGGTGATAGAGCCGTCAGTTGCACCGGTGCCGCCATTAGCTACGGCAAGGGTTCCGCCGAGTGTAAGTGTTCCGGAAGTGGTAACCGGCCCGCCGCTGGTGGTTAAGCCGGTTGTACCGCCGGAGACGGCAACGCTTGTAACTGTGCCCCATTGAGATAGCGCCGCACACTCCCAGCTTGAGGAGAAGGCCGTATATCTGAGCCCTTCTCCATCAGAGCATACTGTGCCAAGCTTATCAGCTGTAGCTGCCCGGAAAGCATACGGCACGCTTGACATTTCCTGACGTGGTGTCAACTCCGGATCGCTTCCTATTGCGAGCCCAAGGTAATAGACACGATTAAAGGTCAGATTAATCGGAGTTGTACTTCCTATCAATACCGTGAAAATTCCGTTTATCACTGTAACAGCGGGTAGATGCTCACTCCAAAGTGCAGTGCCGCCGGTCGGATCGGCATAAAGAGATACTGTCATAGCCACCGGGGTGTTGACGGGGGCGTTGCTGTTTGTCGATAAATAGCCCTGATAGGTTATGGTAGTGGGGGTAGCGAGTGCCGGGATGCCGGTCAGTATCATCAATAGTGATAACAGCATGCTGCTCAACAGGTGTCTCATGGTGGTTCCTCCGTTAGTTTAGTTATCCAATTATGTTCGTCAGATTTTTTGTTGTATATGCGAGCAGTAAACAGGGCATCCCCGATACCGCTCCATACAAAACAGAGCGATATTGGGAACAGTTCTGCCGCTTACATTACGGCAGTAACACTCATCAAATGGTTGATGAGAAAACTCACAAAGGAGTGTTGTGTTTTGTTGGGAATATGTTGGGGATGGCTTTGCTCGCATTGAGCTGCTGGATTAGCATTGAATGTGCCAAGCCAGCAGATGCAGCAATCACAGCATGTTATGTGTTTTTGGGTGATTATTCAGGTATGCAAAAGTGATAGTAACAGCTAAAATCGGTAGCTAAAATGAATAGTGCAGGTGGCGTTATTCCTCGTCGCTGGCGATACCATGTTTTTCTAATCGGCGCCTGAACGTGTAGTAATTCATGCCAAGCATGGCGGCGGTTTTCATGCGTTTGCCATTGCAGTGCAATAGCGCCTGCTCCAAGACCCATTTTTCAAGGATATCCATCTGACATGGAAACGGTGGAAGAACTGGTAAGCCGGAGCTGTATGCGGGGGAGACTACGTCAGTGACATCCGAAACAGCAGCGATATCCGCAGCAGTTATTCTGCTGCCAGCTGTCAGTGCTACTCGACGAATAACGCTCTTGAGCTGGCGGAAATTTCCAGGCCAGGGCATACCGACCAGCAGCTTCAGTCCGCCATCATCCAGTAATGGAAGCGACTTTCCCAGTTCATCGCAGGTCTCCCGCAGAAATTTGATTGCCAGCGGAGCTATTGCGCTTTTTGTATCTCTCAGCAAAGGCAATCGGATGACCGTATCTGCCAGGCGATAATAAAGATCTTGCCGGAATCGGCCCTCCTCGGCTTCCTGTTTCAGATTTTTGTTGCTGGCTGCAATGATGCGCACATCCACTTTTTTTTCTACCGTGCTGCCAAGTGGCGTGAACTTCTTCTCCTCAACAAATCGTAATAGCTTGGCCTGGAGTTCGACCGGGCAGGATTCAATGTCATCCAGAAAGATCGTGCCACCGTCTGCGGCTTCTGCCAGGCCGGTCCGATTACGGTCAGCCCCGGTAAATGAGCCGCGCACATGGCCGAATAATTCACTCTCCACCAGATTCAACGGTACTGCGCCAAGTTGGACGGTTACAAATGGCGCGTCCCTGCGTAAACTCAGTGTGTGGATAATGGTGGCCAAACGCGATTTTCCGGTGCCGGTTTCACCCTCCAGCAGCACATTGAACGAGGTCCGAGCCACATGGGCTGCCTGCTCCACAATCCGTTCATTTTCACCAATCTGCATCCGCATGGCCGCTGTCAGCTCATCGGTAAGACCATCAATTTTATGGCGTTGAAGAGCAGGTAAGGCTGCCTTGCCTATGAGCGCCAGCAGTTCATCCGTGTCAACCGGTTTGCGGACAAAGCCTGCCACCCCAAGTTCAATGGCCTTTAGTAGATAGCTGGTCTCGGTGAATGCGGTGCAGAATATTAACGGTGTGTCCGGCGATACTTTTTTCAATTGGGCAGCCAGTTCCAAACCATCCATGACCGGCATACGAATATCGCTGATAACCAGATCGGGGCGAACCGTTTCAAAGTGAGTCAACGCTTCGCGACCATTGGTTGCCTGGATAACCTTGCCGCAATATAATTCCAGAAAAGCGGCGGTCTCGCGGCGTAGTTCAAGTTCGTCTTCAACAAGTAAAATGATCAGGGAGGCTAAGTTTGTCATGCCTTGTTCTCCATTGATAATTCAATCCTGAAGGTGGTGTTGTTTTGTCCCGAGAGCAACAGGAGACGACCATCCAGGCTGTCCTCAACAATCATACGGGACATATACAGGCCGATTCCGGTGCCGCCTTTTTCTTCCTTTGTGGTGTAATAAGGGTTGAATATCTTTAATGCCACATCTGCTGTGATGCCACAGCCATTATCACTGACGTCAATGATCATGCCCTTTTCCTCATTGGCATCAATTTCCACGCGTATGAGGCCATTCTCCGGCTCACCGCAGGTTTCCCGTTTGGCCACTATTGCATCACGGGCATTACCCAACAGGTTAAGTATGACCTGTTTAAATTCGTTGGGGTAGCCGTTTACTAACTGGTTATCGCACCCCTGGCAGGTGATGCGTACTTCTATGCCGCTACTGGTGAATTGCGGTTCGAAGAGTCTGATGGAATCAGAGATACAGGTGACTGGCGAATAGGGTTCTTTTACTTTTTCAGGGCGGTAAAAACCACGAAACTCCTCGATGGTGTCAGACATATGCTTGATCTGACGCATGGAATTGGTTTTGAATTCACCTAGGTATTCCGGTGTCAACTCGTGCATGGTCCCCATAGCGTGAGTGCGTTGGACTATTATCCCCAGGGTTGCCAATGGTTGACGCCATTGATGAGCTATGGCGCTGATCATTTCGCCCATGGCGGCGAGACGAGAGTGATTGGCAAGCAGTCGTTCCTGGGACACGCGGCGTATTGTTTCTTCTTCAACACGAGCTTGAAGCGAACTGGACAGTTCCCGAAAGCTAAGTTCACTCTGCCTCAATTCCTCTTCCACTCTATCGCTGGTCAGTGACAGGTAACTGTAGGCAAGAATCAGCTCAACGATAATGCTGTAGAACATGGCCCAGCGCAGTAGATTATCGTTCTGCAATATTGCTGAAAAACTGACGTAGTGTGGCCCGTTAAGAAGTACCCAGCAGCGTACAAAAAGCAGAGTAATCAACGGCAACAGGCTAATTGAAAGTAGCCACTGCATTGAATAACGGCGACATTCAGCATAGAACAGCGGTTCAATGGAGACGCGAGTAAAGAGAAGTGCCAGAACAAATACAATACATGTGGAGCGTACTGTAATGTTTTCAGAAACATACAAAAAATATAAAAGCAAAAAGAGTCCAACCGCCACAATTATAATGTTTAACGGTGTGCCCAACCTGCGCCGCCGAATATTATGAAACGATATGATGCCCTCAAACATGAGTAGTGGATGCAACATAATCAGACCGCCGCCGACAATTTTTGGCATAAACTGAGGTTGTATACCAGGAAGTAGCATATTGAAGATTGAGCCCAGGACCCAGCAGACAGTACCTACAATCCAGAGTTTGAAACCGGCGTAAGTAGTGCGAGTGCGCCAGGTGTGAAGCAGCATCAGCACCAGAACAATATCGGTGAGGATGCCGATGACAACAATGGTGGGTGTATCGAGTTTCATAAATATTTCCGCCAGAATTTAATGGTAATGAGTGTCTTTATCTGCATAGTGGGTATTCTACTTTCAGCTATGGAGTTGAAGCAAGAGTTTTACAGAATATTGAAACTATAGAACCTATCAATCCAATCTCTTAGTATCAGTTTGCGGTCGTATCGACGACCGTGATGTTGATGAGTATATGAAACGGCAAAACTAATTGTCATTAAGGGTGCCCCCCGTCACCGAAACAGAATCATGCGTTAGCAGATAACGGCGCATGGGTGGGGGGTGAGTATAAAACATTTCGTCATGCCGGGATCCAGTAAGGGAGCAACCGGCATCTACATTATCCAGAACAACTGACCCTCTATTGACCCTCTATTGAAGCCGCAACAAAAAAGGCACCTACGATTTAACGTAAGTGCCTGAATTGTTTGGTGCGCCTGGAGCGATTCGAACGCCCGACCTACGGATTCGTAGTCCGTTGCTCTATCCAGCTGAGCTACAAGCGCATTAAGACGCCCTTTATAGCGTACCAATCACTCATTTTCAACCTTTTTTTTCATGTATCGCAATTTTTCTAACTTTTTGTCGTTTTTTCCTACCCTCTCCCGCTCTTTTCGGATATTCTGCCGGTCGTAATTTCCTTATGAAAAACTTCTGAAAGAGATACCAATGGATCATTTTATCCTCGAAATCAGCGAAGCGGATATCAAGCGGGAACGGGAAAAATCACGGGAACTGCGCAAAAGCCGCTGGTGGCAGAACCGGGTTGCCCTGGGACACTGCCATTACTGCGGCCAGAACTTTGCTCCCGATCAGCTGACCATGGATCATCTGGTGCCGGTGTCACGGGGGGGCAAGGCGTCACGCAATAATGTCGTCCCGGCGTGCAAGGAATGTAATAGTCGGAAAAAATATCTACTGCCTATCGAGTGGGAGGAGTTTCTCCTCAAAGCCGCGGGCGGCACCACGGAGGCTGAGCGTGAGTAATGTAAAAAGTCGTTATAAAGTAGTAATTTACGATTGTGATGGGGTCATTCTCGATTCCATTGAATCAAATTACGTATTTTACAACCGCATTATGAAATTCCTGGGGAGGGTGGAGATAGACCGCAGCGATCTGGAGGCCAAAAGGGTTCTCCACACCTACTCATTCAGCAACGTTATGGAGTACTTCTTTGCAGGTGATCCCCAGCGGGCAGAGGCACTTCAGTTTGCCAAAACTATCCGCTATCGGGAACTGATGCCGTATATGAAAATGGAAGATGGCCTGGTGATGGCTCTTGATCAGATCAAGGAGTATGCCTCCCTGGCTATCTGCACCAACCGGGCTTCCTCAATGGATATGATTATCGAGGATTTTGGGCTGACCGGCTATTTTTCCTATGTGATGACCGCCTCACAGGTGACCAACCCAAAACCGCACCCGGAACCGCTCTTAAAAGTGCTGGATCATTTTGGCATCGCCCCCGATGAAGCACTGTTCATCGGAGACGGCCAGGTAGATATGCAGGCGGCACAGGGTGCGGGCATTCCGTTCATCTCCTACAAATCCGACCTACCCGCCCTGGCCCGCATCAATCATCACACCGAAATCATCAAACACGTACTGTAATCCTCACCACTTAACGTACCAGTTTCGACAGTTTTTTGAATTCATCGCTTCCGGCAACTTTCAAAAACTGAAACAGTACCGATTCCGTACTGGTCGGCACAGCACCGGCGGCGGTCATACTTTGCAGGGCCGTATGCCAGTTTTTCTTGGCGCGACTCATGACTGCGTCGGCAACAATATGAACGGTTAAACCGGCGTCAAGAAGCTCAATTACCGTCTGCAAAACACAAACATGGGTTTCCATGCCGGTGATAATCACCTGACTGCGACCGGTGGCTTTCAGAGCCTCCACAAATTCACTGCTGCCACAGCAACTAAAAGCCATCTTTTCAAAACGTGGTGCCGCTGCACCTTTTTCCTGTAGTTCCACCACCGTCGCCCCAAGCCCTCTCACATACTGCTCGGTTATCAGCACCGGAAGTGCCAACTCGGCAGCCGCATCAAGCAGAATACCGCAGTTTTTCACCAACTGGGCCAGTACGGTTTCGTCCATGGCGAGACAGAGTTTTTCCTGTACATCAATTACCACCAGCACCGCATTGTTACGATCGAGAAAATAGGTTTCTTTCACTGACATTACATCGCTCCTTGATATGCTTACCTGTAAATAAATGCGAGGCGTCCATTGAATGGAACGCCCCATGTCTGTTTTTAGAGTAAAGCCTGTGCAGCGGCAATAGCGGCAGCATAGTCTGGCTCACCGGTAACTTCAGGAACAATCTCGATGTAACGGATGATATCGTTGGCATCCACAACAAAGACCGCCCGTGTCAGCAGCAGCAGTTCTTTAATCAGGACACCATAACCGATACCGAATGAACGTTCCCGATAGTCTGACAGGGTGACAACTTTGTCAATACCGGCAGCACCACACCATCTCTTCTGGGCAAAGGGGAGATCGAGACTGACCGTAAGAATGACAACATCTCCCGGCAATGCTGCCGCTTCCTGATTGAATCTGCGAGTTTCCGTGTCGCATATCGGCGTATCCAGCGACGGTACGGCACTGATAATCCTGATTTTTCCGGTATGACTGGCCAGCGTCACCGGTGCAAGCCCGTTATCAACGACAGCAAAATCAGGTGCCGTATCACCAACCTTGAGTTCGGCTCCCACCAGAGTCATAGGATTGCCTTTAAATGTTATAATTCCTGTTTTCTCATCCATTTTGCTATCCCCCTTCAGTAATATCTACCACTCCGGGTAGTCGGCAGATGCTTCCGCCACTGGTATTTTCACTCTCCACCAGGGAGAGGAACTGCATTATCAACCGGTAGGTGATGCCCCAGAGCACCGGTTTATTCTCTACCGGCAGCTGGATTGCCGGGACCTCCATGGCCCGCTGCCCAAATTTGACCGGACTCATCAGGTGGCGAGCCGGATCCCGCAGATCGTTAAGGGAAACCCAGAATAGATCACAGACCTCTTCGTTCAACACCGGCCAAAGTTTGCGGCGATCGACGGCAAACAGACAGCAGGAAACCCGTACCGGCAAATTTGCACCGACAATATCTGCAAGACGCCCCAGATAACGCCCCTGTGCCAGGTCAACACCAATCTCCTCCCAGGTTTCCCGGCAGGCCGCCTGACATTCCCGCTCCCCCGCTTCAAGCTTCCCCCCCGGAAAGGCGATATGGCCTGACCAAGGATCAAGTTCATGGGCTGCACGCTGAATAAAGAGCACTTCCACGTCAGCCCCCTCCTGATGGAGTATCATGGCGACCGCGGCACGGGTTCTCTCTCCCCCTGTATCAGGCATCTGTCCGGCACCGATGTCATGACACCCGGCGACAGGTGTGTCAAACGGCCATCGGTTTTCCGCTGTTTCATCCGTCATATTGTCATTCCCCGGTAGATTTATCTGTATAGTTACCGTATCATTAGCCGCCGTCAAGATATTTTTTCCGGAAGTGTCCCATGGAACAACATCAACACCCCGCGTCCCTCCCCCTCATATCAATTCTCATGCCGGTACGCAATGAAGAATGCTATCTTCAGGCGGCACTTGATTCACTGTACCGCCAGACCCTTACCAATTGGGAACTGGTTGTCGTTGATGACGGCTCCACCGACCGGACACCGGATATTCTTGCCGCTGCGGCGGCACGGGACGCCAGGGTACAGGTGGTTCGACGGAGCGGCGGCGGTCTGGTGGCGGCACTCAATGCCGGACTGTCCGTTTGTCGGGCAGCGATGGTGGCTCGCTTCGACGGTGACGACATCTGTCACCCACGGCGCCTGGCTCTTCAGGCCGCCTATCTGGAACATCACCCCGACGTCGGCCTGGTCGCCTGCAACTTTCGCCATTTTCCCCGCACGGGCCTGAAACAGGGGATGATTGCCTATGAAACGTGGCAGAACGATTTGACCGACCATGGACTGATCAGTAGGGATCTCTTTGTGGAGTCCCCCTTCGTCCATCCGGGAGTAATGATGCGGCGCTCCCTTCTTGAGCAGACGGGGGGGTATCGGGATGCCGGTTGGCCAGAGGATTACGACCTGTGGCTGCGCCTGGCAGCCGCCGGGGTACGTTTTGCCCGACTTACCCAGACGCTGCTCTTCTGGCGCGACCATCCGGAACGAGCCACCAGAACCATGGCCGAATACGCCGGAGAAGCCTTTCGGGCCTGTAAACTTGAGTATCTGCGTCAGGGCTACCTGAGCAACTGTTCCGAGGTGGTCATGGCCGGTGCCGGACAGGAAGCACGGGCATGGCAACGTCTTCTCGCCACCGTCGGCATTACCGTCACCACCTGGCTTGACGTTGATCCCCGCAAACGGGGCAGAATTCTCCATGGGGCACCGATCTGTGCTCCTGCTGAGTTAGAACTTGCGGGGAGAAAAATGCTGGTGGCCATCGGCGTCCCGGGGGCTCGTCAGCAGTTCCGGCAACTGGCACTGCAACAGAACTGGCATGAGGGCATGGACTTTGTCGTTGTGGCATGATAGAGTTATGGTTTACCCATGTACTGAACTGTAAGGAGCCCCCATGTTGCCGAGTAAGGAAGAGCTGGCCCTGACCATTGATGAAGCGGAGTGGAGCTGTCTCCGTGCCCACCTGAATCGGGGAGGCTTGATTCTGGTAGACGATGCCCTTGATCTGGCAGAAACCGCCCATATGGTGGCGGCTGATGAAATTAAAACAATCACGGAACTGGTTGAAAGGGGGATGCTTGGCAAACCCTCCGACTCTAAAATCCGCCGTTGGGAAGAGGAGCGCGAGAAAAAATTTGCCATGCTGATCGTCAGCCCCTACGTGCTGTTTCAGGAAAAAATGCCTACATTCCATTAATTTTTCCGACAGGTGCCCCCATGGATAGTATACTTGATGATATTGAAGTTCGCGTACTCGGCAGCCTCATCGAAAAAGAGTTGACCACCCCGGAGTATTATCCCCTCTCCCTGAACTCGCTGACCAACGCCTGCAACCAGAAATCAAACCGGGATCCACTAATGGCTCTCACGGAAGAGAATGTGGTACGGGCACTGGACTCCCTGCTCTTCAAGCAGCTGGTAGTCCGCTCCGCCGATGGGGGACGGGTCGCCAAATACCGCCATCTGATGGCGGAAAAGCTGGGCTTGATGCCGGCCGAACAGGCCATTCTCTGCGAGTTGCTGGTACGGGGTCCCCAGACGACGGGGGAACTGCGCACCAGGGGGGAACGGATGCATCCGTTCGGAGATCTCACTGCCGTCGAAGAGGTCATACGTGAACTGATGGAGCGGGAAACGCCGCTGCTGACTCTTCTGCCACGCCAACCGGGGAGGAAGGAGGGACGCTATGCCCAGTTGTTCTCCGGTATCCCTGACACCTCGGTGCCGACCCATGAGACAGCCCCCGAAGGGGCCCGACTCCGGGTCATGGCTGAAAACGAACGAATTGTCAAACTGGAAGAAGAGGTTGAGGCACTCCGTGAAGAGGTGACCGGACTCAAGCAGATGATGGCAGAATTCAAGGCTCAGTTTGAGTAGGGCGGGGTTTTACGAGACAGTAACCTCACGGGGCCAGAACTGACGTTGCAATTGTTCCATTAAGGGCTGTAAACTTGTGCGGTCGCGAGCCGAGACTGTCACGCTGTTACTCATCCGGGCCGCCTGCCGTACCCGCAAAAAAGCCACCATATCCTTCTTTTTCATCTCCGTCAGCAGATCTGACTTGTTATACACCAGCAGTTCATGCTTATCCCCCAGCTCCAGCTCAGCCAGAATTGCCCGTACCTGACCGATCTGATCTTCAAAGCGTGGATGGGATGCGTCTACCACATGGAGCAGCAGATCGGCATCACGCATCTCTTCCAGAGTAGCCTTGAAGGCACCCAGCAGAGACTTCGGCAGGGAGCGGATAAAACCAACCGTGTCGGTGATAATCACCTCCCGTTCCCGGGGAAAACGGAGCCGACGGCTTGAGGTATCAAGGGTGGCAAAGAGCAGGTCTTCAGTAAACACCTCACTCTTGGTCAGGGCATTCAACAGGGTCGATTTACCGGCGTTGGTATACCCCACAATGGAAATGATCGGCACCCCCGCCTTGACCCGCTGTTTACGACGTTGATCCCGCCCCTGTGACAGCTCCTTCAGTTCCCGTTCCAGACTGGCAATCCGGTCACGAATACGACGACGATCGGTTTCCAGCTTGGTTTCGCCCGGCCCCCGACCACCAATCCCCCCCATGAGACGAGACATCTGGACTCCCCGACCGGTCAGGCGGGGGAGCAGATATTTCAGCTGGGCTAGCTCCACCTGCACCTTACCATCGAGGGTTTTTGCCCGCCGGGCAAAGATATCAAGTATCAACTGGCTCCGGTCGATGACCTTCAGCTCGGTCATGGCCGAAATACAGCGAATCTGAGCCGGGGTCAGCTCCTGATCAAAAATCAGCATACTGGCTCCCCGCTGCATCGCCCTGATCACCACATCCCGCATCATCCCCTCCCCCATCAGAAAGCGGGGATTCAAGGTTTTCGGCCGCTGAATGAACTCATCCAGTGCCTCCACCTGTGCGGTGCGGGATAGTTCACGCAGTTCGGACATGGAATCTTCCGCCTCCTGTCGGGTGCCGGAGGTGGTCACCGAAATGAGAATTGCCCGCTCCAGAGCATCTCCCGGCTTGGCCGCACTGCGGGCAACCTTCTCCAGATCGGCCTCAAGCTCGGCAATATCATGGACACAGTCAACCTCAATCCGCTCCAGTGGCTTCACCGGGTCAAGAACCGTGGTTCCCCCCCGTTGATCGGACGATAGCCAGGCCAACTGGGCAAAGAGCTGATTTTTTCCGGGGGTGAAGAGGAGAGCCGCCAACAAGTCAAAGCGGAGCAAAGAAAGGTCCGTCAAATCATCTTCCGAGACCGGTTCGTTTTTCAGGTGGGTATGAATCAACCGCAGGCCACGCATGACCCGTTTACCGAGGGGATAATCCCGCAGTTCGGGAATCACCACCCCTTTTTCGTCACCAACAATAACGTACTCAACATTACCGGTACGGTTGACCAAAATGGCAATCTGACGACGCAGATCGGTGGAAAGCTCGACAAGGCGGGTCGCCAGTTCGTGACTGCAAAACTCGTCAACCGGTACCCGCCTCCGGTAGAGGCGTTCCAGTGACTGGATCTGGCTTGATTTTAAACCTGCAAGGTGACCATATACTTCTTTAATAGGAATGCTCCCTGGTTAGTAACGATTACAAGCCAATGACGTTATACCCGCCATCAACATAATGAATTTCACCACTGACACCGGCAGCCATATCGCTGCAGAGATAGAGCGCAGCACCGGCCACATCTTCCTGGGTAATAGTTCTTCTGAGGGGAGCCTTTGCTTCCACATGGTTAAGGATATGGTGGAAACCGTTGACCCCCGCCGCCGCCAGGGTACGGATCGGACCGGCGGAAATGGCATTTATCCTGATACCGTCGGGGCCAACCGCCTCGGACAGATATCGAACCGACGCCTCCAGAGCCGCCTTGGCAACCCCCATGACGTTGTAGCTGGGGAATACCTTCATGGCTCCGTAATAACTGAGGGTCACCGCCGAACCGCCCCTCCCCTGCATCAGCGGATGGGCCGCCTTCATGATGGCCAGGAACGAATAGACGCTGATATCCATGGCCGTGGCAAAGCCGTCCCGGGTCGTATTGAGGATCGTCCCCTTCAGCTCCTCCTTGTTGGCAAAGGCCACCGCGTGAATGACGATATCCACACCACCCCAGAGTGAGCCAAGCTCCCGGAATACCGCTTCTATCTCATCGTCACTGGTGACATTACACGGCAGGATTGCTACGGCATTGATCGATTCTGCCAGGGGACGCACCCGTTTTTCAAAGGCTTCCCCCGCATAGGTAATTGCCAGTTCGGCACCCTGCTCATGGAACAAGCGGGCAATTGCCCAGGCGATACTTTTTTCGTTTGCCACACCAAAGATAACGACTTTTTTACCACTCAGCAACATTGTTCTCTCCCCCCTTCACCCTGCCCGACAGGCAACTCAGCGCACGTCTGCTCGCCCGCCCCTTCAGTATGTTCTGCCCCCTGGTTACCCGAGTACCCGGCCGTCTGAGCCGACTCCAGGCATGCTTCAATAACCGCCAGACGCTTATCAACATTTTCAAGCAAGTCCAGCATCCGGTGCTGTTTTTTCATGATGGCGAACGCCACAAACGGCATTACCAGCCAGACCACTGCCAGAAAAAAGCTAATGATACTCATCATTACCACAAATCCGCCAAAAACTTCCATAACCACTCCCATTCGGAACTGAGCGGTTATACCACAAAAGTCGGTAAAATGTTAAGGTGATATTTCAGGCAGCCTTTCCCACCTCCTGATCTTCACCAAAACAGATTAAAATCACATCACATTTAACTAGCTATAAACGTTGACTTATTGACTCCGTTCTTGGTACTATCAGAAACTATAATCATGATCAGCTCTCAAAAGGTGTGAAATCAGATGAATCTGGGAAAAAAAGAATATGTTCTTTTGCTGACATACGTTATCAATCTTCTGTTGCACTCCCCGGCCAAAGCCACTATTTTTTTTGCTAAACAGTATGGGGTCCCGTGCAGTAAGTGCCATGACAAGGTGCCAACACTCAAAGAATTCGGCAGTAATTTCAAAAAAAACGGTTATTCTTTCGATAAAAAACCGGTGAGTACAACACCTCCTCCGGCCTATTATGCTCCCGTGGCACCCTCCCCACTTCCAACAGCCACTGCTATCCCGGCCGTTGAAAACAGCATTCAACCAACACCGTCGTCGGCACATTCTCCGCTTAAAACCGACTATCTCTATAGTTGGCGTTCGGCCGACGGCACCCAGTCTTTTACTGATAACCCCGTGCGTGCCTATGAACATATGAAAGGGAAGCAGGCAGATGACAAAGGCACCACTTCCAAAGCATCCCAAAAGAAGAAAGCTCACATGCTGACACTGCCTCCGCAAAAGGATACGTCACACAAGGCACACGGGCAGAATTCCGCTTCACATCCCACGGCAGCTGCTACGGATCCCCTGTCAAGTGCAGGAAAAAATCAGACCAGTGTCATGAACCCGCCACGGAACTATGAAGAGTGCATGGGAGAGGTGCTTAGTAAAGCCAGGATTCCCACAGATAGCACGGAAGCCATGGCTCAGTTTGAACAGGCAGAACAGAACTGTACCGCCGGATCACAGGGTGAAGTCAAAGGGAATTAACGAACTGGTAAGGAGTAGATATGCGAAGTACGTTTATACTGATAGGTTGCTGCCTTTTCTTCACGTTTTGCACCCCCCACAGAGCCTTCGCCATAACCCCAGGCGACCTGCAGGCAGCACCCGTTGACGAAACCGTTACCGGCACCTATAAGGGCTATAAATATGGCATGGTCATACTCATGCGTGCCGATGACACCACCAACATATTTCCATTTGAGCCCACGCAAAAGATGTTACAAAAAATCGCAAAAACTGCGATAAATTCAACCGTTACCATCACAATAGCAAAAGGCATCATTACCCGGTTTGAGGTAAAGTAACATGAAGTATGTATTGTCATTGATCGCCTGTTTCGTCGTGCTGTTTTTTGTGGCCACCCCCACCTCCGCAACGGTACCAGCAATTACTGCCACATCGCCCGCAGCCGATGCAATGGGGGTGGCAACCACTGCGAGCATTTCCGTAACGTTTAACACCTCCGTCAACGCGGTAACAACGGACACCTTTTACATTCTGGATCCCACCGGGTATCAGGTCGGAACCGCCGCTCCATCGGTTTCCGGCAATGCATACACGCTAAGGCCGACCGTCCCCTTATCGCCATGCACACCCTATACCATCATTGTAACTACCGGCGTCAAGAGCAATGACACCAACTCCTCACTGGCAATCCGATATGCACGAAGCTTTACCACCGCCGCCTCGGCGACAGGACCAACCATCACAGCCCACATCCCGGCATCCAATGCCACCGGAATCCTCGAAAATGACGATGTGACGGTAACTTTCAGCCAGCAGATGGATCCCTCGACCTTCGATGCCTCCTCCTTCAGCCTGAACAACGGTGCCACCGGCACGTTCTCATACACGACCTCACCAACCACCAATGGCACCATCGTAAAATTCACCCCATCACCCAACCTGGTTGCCGAAGCCCGCTATAGTGCCACAATCACGACGAACGTGATGAGCCGGTGCAACGTACCGTTGGCAGCAACCAGTTCGTGGGATTTTGTAGCCCGCAGAGTCTACGCACCCTATGTGACAAACACGCTCCCCTCCAATGGGGCAGCAAACATACCGGTAACCAGCCCCATAATTATCAACTTCAATTCACGAATGAGTCTCCTTGGCAATGCCAACATCATGGTGACACAAAACGGGACACCGATAACCGGTTCGGTAGCAAACGACACCAGCGGCAAGACGGCAACATTTACCCCTGACAAGCCATTTTCCTATAACACGGTATACACGTTCACTCTCACCAATGTGACCGATATCTATAATGTTGCACTTGACGGTGGGGTCTCCTTTTCTTTCAAAACGACGGCACAACAGGCACTGCAATACTGTACCGTCCCCTCCTTTGTCGCCAACTCATCAAACATTGTACAACCCAATGTGCTGTTGCTTGTTGGCAATTCAAACAGTATGGATGAAGATTTCACGGGAGCTGCCGTCGGTTCCTACAGCCCAACGAGTAAAAGTGTCATCGGTAAACAGGCACTGAGAAACATCATTCAAACCTATGCAGACACCATGCGAATCGGCATTATGACGTACAATCTTCCCACACCGTCAAAATCGTTTCTCAGCAACGCAGCCTATTTTGCCTCCTATATTCCTGAGACCTACTGCCCCATTCCCCCGTCAGATGGGGTAACCGACTTCTGCTACGACTTATGCATAAACGGCAATACGGCAAGCCGACAAGCCTGCCACAATGGCTGTGCAGCTCAAAATCCGATTTTTGATGAAAACCTGAGGCCTGGCATTCTTGGCAGTGGCAACACCGCGTCACGGCAACAGAAATATTGCGAGCTTGTGTACCCCAAAACAAACGTACTTCAAAACCCGACAGATCCTACGAGCCCGGTGTACTATAAACATGCTCTTCCCGGCTATTCGGACACCCCTCCCACATACCCCACCGGATTTTGTTCCACCCTCTCTGACTCTTACCGTCCCGGGCAGGAAATTGTCAACACCACCACCAAAACCGATGTTTACCATTGCTGGTCAGTGAAAACAGGTGCCAGCAATTTTTACGTGGTCGGGACTCCCGGCTATTCGGGTGTCAATTATTACAACGGTTCATTTTTGCTCACGGACTCTGATCTCGGGTACGGTTTTGGCAATTTGGGGCAAATGCAGGCAACTATTCCTGTGGGGCCCGCATGGTTTGCAAACAGCTCCCCCGGCACCGGCAAACTAAAGGTGCCCATTGCCACAAACGATGCTGCAAACAGCCAGCTACAATCACTGAACAGTGCACTGGCTCCCTTTTCCGGTGATTCGGCCGGCTATATGGCATGTGCCAGCGGCAATAGCTGCAGTTACATCGTGAATGCCGGATTATCCCCCACAGCCGGCGCCCTGAAAACAGCTGCAAGCTATTTTTCCGGCACGCTTGCTAATAACACCTCACCCATTACCCAGCCCTGTCAGAAAAATTACATTATCTATCTGACCGACGGCTTGCCCAGTGCCGATGTCAATGGCAAACCCGGTCAAGGCTCCACACTTCTTGGCTCCGATGTCAACCCCGCAGCAGATACAGTGCTACAGGTGGTTGACTCTCTCCATAATACAACGACCAAGCTCAATGGCACCGCACAGACCTTTGATATAAAGACCTACGTTATCGGCTATGGCCTCACCGGTGCCCGGGCCTCCAACGTCGATCTCATCGCAAAACATGGCGGAACCGGCAGCGCCTATAACGCTGCCAATGCCACCCAGGTTACCAATGCACTTAATAAAGTCTTCACCGAGATCGGTCAACAGATTTCCTCCGGAACCTCGGCCTCGATTCTCAGCAATAGTCAGGGCAGTGGAGCCAACCTTCTTCAGGCCGTTTTCTATCCGGTCAGGTTTTTTGACAATGACTCCCAGGCCACCTGGACGGGGGAGCTGCAGAACCTCTGGTACTATGTGGATCCCTTTCTGCTCAAGAGTTCAATCCGGGAAGATACCGATTTTGCCTCTACGACACCAAATCACCTCCTTAACCTGAAAACCGATAAGATCGTGACCTATGCGTTTGACATGCTCACCGGTCAGACCACGGTCAACTTGACGTCCGACCCCAATGGCAATCAAACCGGTGGTTCTGTTGAGACGAATATTCAACCCGAAGATGTCAAGAGTTTGTGGCAAGCAGGCTACTTGTTGTGGAAACGAAGCCCCGCAACCCGCACCATCCACACCAGCATTAATGGGTACTCACTGTTAAAGCCATCGTCAGCATCCCCCTCCACAGGGGGCTTCTCTGCCTCTGCGGCCACGGATCCACAAATCGCACTGCTCCAGCCCTATCTCCAAACCTCAGACACTGACAATAATGCCGAGGCGTTTAAGTTTGTAGACTACATTCGCGGCACTGATGGCACAAACAACTACCGACCCCGCCGGGTGTCAATTACGGATAATGGGGTGCAACAAACCAATGAATGGAAACTAGGGGATATCGTCAACTCCACACCCCGTATACAGTCAACCACTCCGCTCAACGTATTTGACCAGCCAAATCCAGCCGGTTACGCTGACAAAAGTTATGCTGCCTTCATCAAGAGTTCCCCATATACCAACAGGGGGATGGTCTATGTGGGGGCAAATGACGGCATGCTGCACGCTTTCAAGCTGGGAAAACTGACCATTGCCAAGAGCGGAGAGACCGGCGTTACCACCGATAGTGGTACATTTTACCCGGGAAGTTCAGCCTTACTCACCGGCACCAAACTGGGTGAGGAACAGTGGGCATACATTCCCCGCAGTAATTTACCATACCTCAAATACCTCACCGATGCGGCAAATTACAAGCATATCAACTATGTGGATGGTCCAACAACCATTGCCGATGTGTCCATCGGCTCATGTGGCACCGATGATTATGCCACCTGCCCAAAGGACACAGTCAATGGCAGCAACTGGCAAACCATACTTATCGGCAGCATGGGTTTGGGGGGGGCAACCCGAGCACCTAACAGCACCTGTTTGACCTCCACCGATGCGGGAACCTGCGTCAGAGCACCACTATTTGATCCGACTGACACGGCAAATCCACAGACCAAGGCGGTAGGTTACTCTTCCTATTTCGCACTTGACATCACCAAACAATATTTCACTCAGGATGGCACCCTTGCCAACCAACCAACATTAAAATGGGAATTCCCACCACCGGGTTTACCCGATAACTTTGGCATGGGGTACGCTACTTCAGGTGTCGCCTTGATGCGCATTGCCGCAAAAAAAACGGTTAACGGCGTCTCTGCACCGGACACCACAGCTAACGGCAAATGGTTCGCCGTTATCGCCTCGGGCCCCACGGGACCCATTGATACCGTTGGCCACAGGTTCATGGGGCGCTCCGACCAGAATTTGAAACTGTTTGTCATTGATGTGGGAGCCGACATTACGGCAGAAAAGCCCTTTGTGCTCAACAAAAATTACTGGGTCATTGACACCCACATTCAAAATGCCTTCGGGGGTTCCATCGGTGGAAATTCCATTGACACCGACCGCTGGAACTCCATCGCAAGCGGCAATTATCAGGACGACGTCCTGTATGTCGGCTATACCAAAAAAAGAATTGACGCCACCAATGGCAGTGAAACAAGCTGGACTGATGGCGGTGTCGGCAGGCTGCTCACCCACGAAAGCACCGACCCTGCCACCTGGACATTCAGCACGGTTATCGACAAGATCGGCCCGGTAACAACTACTATTGCTAAATTGCAAGACCGGAAGAACAAAAAACTCTGGCTCTACTTTGGCACCGGAAGATTCTATTACAATGGTGATGATGCAGCATCTTCGCTCAGTAACCAGCGGTACCTCTTTGGAGTGCAGGATACGTGCTATACGGGGCAAAACGCCATTGCTCCCGCATGCGACGCCTCCACCCTTGGCTTTAGCAACTTGACCAATCAAACGGCTTCACCCACAAAGGCATTAGCCGACAGCTCCAGCGGGTGGTACATCGCTCTCGACCCGGCAGACAGTGCCAACAGCTTGGGTGCGGAACGTGTCATTTCCGACACCATCGCCCTGACAAACGGCACCGTACTCTTCAGCTCGTTCAAACCGTCGTCTAGTCCCTGCTCCTATGGTGGTTCTTCATACATGTGGGGGGTAAATTATGCCTCCGGTGCGGGCCAGGCGGACAATGCACTGGCGGGCAAAGCTCTGGTACAGCAATCAACCGGTGCTTTTCAGGAGATCACACTGAAAACAGCATTGACTGAAAATTATAAACGAAAATCAACTTCGATGACCGGTAAAGCATCAGCCGATGCGGCAGTTGCTATCACCAACGCCAATAGTAAGCCGAAAAAAAAGATATTGCATATTCAGGAAAAGTGATATGCACCACCTACTGCACATAAGAAGAGACCAAATCAACACACGAACCTCCGGGTTTACGTTCGTTGAATTAGTTATTGTTATCGCCATCATGGCAATTACCTTAGCCATCGTAACGTTTTCATTTAAGGATCGGCAGAGAAAAGATATACTGGAAAGAAGAATCAGAGAATTATTCGGAGATGTGCAGTCCACCAGGATACGTGCGATTACCCGAAAAAATGCCTATGGAATGATCTTCAGTTCGTCGGGATATACGTTGAGAAGATATGACACGACTGCCGATTACGATACAGATTCTCATAAAAACGCCGACCCCTTGACCCATGGCACAGAAGAGGCAAGCACCACGTTTACCGACGGCCTGCTCACTTCGGGCACCACCGTTCCCTTCTCCGATTCAGCTAAGAAAGCACTCGTATTTGAATCGACCGGCATGACCACAACAGATCTGATGGTTATTGTCATAAATCCGCTCACCGCCTCACCCGCTGTCAACTGTATCGTCATTTCACCGGCACATGAAAATCTCGGGAGGTGGAATGCGACTACTTCCAAATGTGAAATTAACTGACGCCGGCTTTACGCTTGTTGAGTTTTGCCTCGCATTCCTCATACTGGCCATTGGCCTCTTGGCGTTACTTCAGACGGTGAATGTGGCAATCCGTCACAATCTTGCCACCCTCATACGGAATGAAGCGACCGCACTGGCCGACGAGCAGATGGTCGCTCTCAAAACAGCCGTTATTGATACGACAACCTTCACTGCTGTTGCCTCCTCAGCCAGCTCTACAGACAGATTATCACGAAACTTTTTTTGCAACTATTCTGTCGTTACCGCCGTTTCAACGCCAGTTCCCAATGGAACTACAAAAGCAGTAGAGATAAGAATTGCCTGGCGGTATAAGGAAGTCAAGAATAGTCATGCAGTTTCTTCTTTCATCGTTAACCCTGATTTATAATGGAGCGGAAGCGGATGAAATCCCCTGAGAGCGGCTTCACGTTAATCGAAATAATCATTGCCATGACACTGTTCATGGTGATCATTGGCATAACCGGTTCCGCTTTTACCCTGCTCCTCACGTTTTCCCGACAACTGGCCACCAGCGACGGGAACAACATTGCCGGGGTAGTCGGGCTTGAAATCATGCGCCATGACCTGCAACAGGCGGGCTATGGCATGCCGACAGCCTATGCATCCCCTCCCACATACAACGAAGCACTGTTTGCCCCTGCCAATACAAGCAGCTTGAACGATGCCCCCCACGGCATACCCCGCCCGATTGTGTCACTTGATTCCGTCACCAGCTGGAGCGATGCTAATGCAGCCGACGGCCTGACCTATACTGTTTTGGAGGGTACCGACTACCTCTCCGTAAAAGCGTCCTCCGTTGGCCGTGATGCGGCGGCGGGTAAATGGGCGTTTGTGAAATATTCCAGCAGCATCGGTTCTCAATTCACCCAGAAAGCACCAAACAGGTGGGCTACGCCAGAGGAGAATCTGAATGACAACGACTATGGCATAGTCCTGAAACGGACGTTTGACGATAAAGGGATACAAAGCACCCTTATATTCAACAATAATAACAGTGGAACGGCCACAAATTACGCAACCAATAAAACGAACGCCCTATTGGACAACAATTTCAACCCGAATTCGGCAGATCCCCCCTACTTCATCTACGGCATAAGCAAAACCACTCCCGGCATGCCATTCAACCGGGTTGACTTTATGGTTGCCAGACCATCGGATACCCCGGCACAACCAAAATGTGCCCCGAACACCGGCATCCTGTATAAAGCAACGGTGAACCATAGCGACGGCAAACTTTCATATGCACCGTTGCTTGATTGCGTTGCCGACATGCAGGTTGTCTTTGGCTGGGACACCGCCGGAAACGGCATAATAACTGAGTCGTCGGCCTACTCAGGCACCATATCTGTATCCGGCACGGCACATGCTGAGGATATAAGTAAAATTACGAAAGATCCACTGTTGGTACGAAGTGCACTGAAATACATTAAAGTCTACATTATGGCACAGGAAGGAAAAGCTGATCCCGGTTTTACCAATACCAACAGTATCATGAAGAATGCCTATTCAATTGTGGTTGGGGATGCCAATACGTCGGATTCCTCATCCCGAGCCATCTCCAATGTCAGCCTGACCAAAGGGTACACCGCACAGAATTTGTCCGGTAAGGGGTGGCTGAATTATCGATGGAAAATATATCGGCTTGTCATAAAACCGAACAACCTCTGAACCGTACAAGTGAGAACCACGTGATAAAAACTATCTCTAATGAAAAAGGTATCGCCCTCATAACGGCTCTCTTACTCTCCTCGATCATGATGACCATTATCATGTACCTGATGTACATGCTTACCGGAAGTATCACCACATCGGGAGCTCACAGACGGTACAAAACCGTTCTGGAAGCATCCTATGGTTCCAGTGAACTTATCATTAAAGAGATATTCCCCCTGTTGCTCTCCGATGTCAAAAGCTCTGCCACTAATTTAAAATTATCGCCCCTGACATCGGCATTTGACATAACATCAACGTCCGACAGCTGTTTTCAGCAAAAGCTTACCCAACCTTCATCAAAATGGAGTGCCGACTGTAGCAAGAGCGCCGATGCCACCAGCAATCCTGACATTACCCTGCAATTCAAATCCACTTCGTTGGATAAGATTACGGTGTACACAAAAATAGTTGAGTCCATGTGCAGTGATCCCCGCCCATATCCGGAGGGTACCTGTACCAGCAGCGACCTGTCCGGAGTAGATTATCTTGATGGAGGAACCGGGGTAAACTACGGCAGCGGCGGTGTCAGTGCCATAACCGTCCAACAGATTCCCGCCACCTATCGAGTTGAAATTGAGGGACAACGTGCGACAAATCCAATAGAGAAAACAAAACTATCGGTTCTCTATTCCTATTAATTGCCAACTTTCTTTCTTCACCGGTATTGCATTCAGCTCCACACCATGGCATTATCTCCCCATGGCACACGATAAGATTATCATTAAAGGCGCATGCGAGCATAACCTCAAATGCATTGATGTGGAAATACCCCGGGACCAACTGGTCGTTATAACGGGGCTTTCCGGTTCGGGAAAATCGACGCTGGCGTTTGACACCATTTATGCCGAAGGGCAGCGACGCTATGTGGAATCCCTCTCTTCCTACGCCCGACAGTTTTTGGAGCAGATGGAAAAGCCGGATGTGGAATCCATCGAAGGGTTGTCACCGGCCATCTCCATCGAGCAGAAAACCACCAGCAAAAACCCCCGTTCCACCGTCGGCACCGTCACCGAAATCTACGACTACCTCCGCCTGCTCTTTGCCCGGGTCGGCCGCCCCCACTGCATCTCCTGTGACAAGGAAATCACCTCCCAGACGATCTCCCAGATGGTTGATCAGATCATGCTGCTCCCGGTCGGCACCAAACTGACCCTGTTGGCACCGATGATTCGGGGGCGCAAGGGGGAGTACAAAAAAGAGCTGAACCAGCTCCGCAAAGAGGGCTTTACCCGGGTGGTGCTGGACGGCACGCTGCGGGAACTGGCCGACGATATCGAGATGGACAAGAAGAAAAAACATGACATCGATATTGTAGTTGACCGCTTGGTGGTCAAGGAGGGGCTCCAACGGCGGCTGGCCGATTCTCTGGAGACGGCACTCAACCATGGCGAAGGGGTGGTGAAGGTGGAGGTGGTGCCCCCCCCAACCGACCCACCAACCGAGGCAAAAGGAAAGAAGGGGGATAAACCCCAACAGTTGCTGTTCTCCGAAAAACTGGCCTGTGTGGATTGCGGTATCTCCTATCAGGAAATCACCCCCCGGCTCTTCTCGTTCAATAACCCCCATGGTGCCTGCCCCGACTGTACCGGCCTCGGCACCCGGATGTACTTCGATGCCGAGCTGGTTATCCCCAATCAGGAGCTATCCCTCCGGGAGGGAGCCATCGCCCCCTGGGAAAAGCGGCTCTCCGGCTGGTTCCACCTGATTCTCGAAGCCCTGGCAAAGGCCTACTCCTTCGATATCCGCACCCCCTTCAAGGATCTTCCCGAACTGGCACGGGATGTGGTATTGAACGGCTCAAAAGGGGAAAAGATCGAATTCTGGTGGGAAGAGGATGGTGAACGACGCCACACCTACCAGAAGGAGTTTGAAGGAGTTCTCAACAACCTGCAACGACGCTGGCGGGAAACCGAGTCAGACGCAGCCCGTGAAGAGCTGGAAAAATATATGGATGTGATGCCCTGCCCCACCTGTCACGGGGCGCGACTCCGCCCTGAAGCACTCCACGTACTGGTGGGGGGTACCACCATCCGGGATGTGACCGCCTATTCGATCCGGGACTGCCTGCACTTTTTTGAGAATCTGGTGTTGAGCGATAAAGAACAGGAAATCGCCCGCCGCATTCTCAAGGAAATTCGGGAACGGCTCTCCTTCCTGGTCAATGTGGGGCTGGATTACCTCTCCCTGGATCGCACCTCCGGCACCCTCTCCGGTGGTGAAGGGCAGCGGATCAGGCTGGCCACCCAGATCGGCTCAAGCCTGGTAGGGGTACTCTATATCCTCGATGAACCATCCATCGGCCTCCATCAACGGGACAACGCCCGGCTGCTCGGCACCCTCAAACGACTGCGGGATATCGGCAACACGGTGCTGGTGGTGGAGCATGACGAAGAGACCATCATGGAGGCGGATTACCTCATCGACATGGGACCGGGTGCCGGCGTCCATGGCGGCCAGGTGGTCGCCCAGGGGACTCCGGCCCAGGTCATGGCCAATCCGGCCTCCCTGACCGGCCGCTACCTGTCCGGTGATCTTGCCATCGGCGTGCCGAAAAAACGCCGCAAGAGCGATAAATCAATCCGCATCGTGGGGGCCACCGAAAACAACCTGAAGGATGTGACCGTTGACATCCCCCTCGGCATAATGACCTGCGTCACCGGCGTGTCCGGTTCGGGAAAGTCGACCCTGGTCATTGACACCCTTCACAAGGTTCTGGGGCAGCAGCTCTACCGGAGCCGGGAAAAGGCCGGGGCGGTACGGGCCATTGAAGGACTGGATCATCTGGACAAGGTCATCAACATCGACCAGTCCCCCATCGGCCGCACCCCCCGCTCCAATCCGGCCACCTATACCGCCCTGTTCGGTGATATCCGGGATCTGTTTTCCAATTTGCCCGAATCAAAACTGCGGGGATACAAACCGGGACGCTATTCTTTCAACGTCAAGGGGGGACGCTGCGAGGCCTGCTCCGGCGACGGCATCATCAAGATTGAGATGCACTTCCTCCCCGATGTCTATGTGGAGTGCGAAGTCTGCAAAGGTGCCCGCTATAACCGGGAGACCCTGGAGGTTCGTTTCAAGGGAAAATCCATCGCCGATGTGCTGGACATGACCGTCTCCCAGGCCCTGGAGTTCATGGGAGCCATCCCCCGCATTAAAAACAAGCTGGCAACCCTGGAAGAGGTTGGTCTCGGCTATATCAAACTGGGGCAGGCGGCCACCACCCTCTCCGGTGGTGAAGCCCAGCGGGTCAAGTTGGCCAAGGAACTTTCCAAACGGGCCACCGGCCGCACCATCTACATCCTGGACGAGCCGACCACCGGCCTCCATTTCCACGACATCGCCAAGCTGCTGGAGGTCATCCAGCGGTTGGTAGATGCCGGCAATACCATCCTGATTATCGAACATAATCTCGATGTTATCAAAACTGCCGACTGGATCATCGACCTGGGGCCCGAGGGGGGTGACCGGGGGGGCGAGATTGTGGCCGTCGGCACACCGGAGCAGGTGGCACGGGTCACCCACTCCCACACCGGCCAGTATCTGAGAAAACTGTTATAGTCACCGGAGTTGTTGCAGATGAATACGAGCACTGAAGTGAGGGGGGAGTGCCTCCCCTTCGACCATTCAAAACTGCTGGAACTGGCCGCCATGCGGATGCCCTTCGGCAAATATCAGGGACGACGGCTCGTGGACCTGCCCGAGCCGTACGTGGTCTGGTTCGCCGGAGAGGGATTTCCGCCGGGCAAACTGGGGGAGATGTTACAAACAGTTTATGAGATTAAGGTCAACGGGCTGGAATATCTTTTTGATCGGCTGAAATAGGGGATTCTCAGGCAATCAACCCCCGCAACAGTGCAAGATTCACCCCGTCCATCTCCTCGTTGTCCCCCTTGGGAGTTTCAAGAATTTTTGGTACGGTGGCAAAACGGCCATCGTTCAGGAAGAAACGAAACGGATTCATCCCCAGGGTACCCTGACCGATATGTTCATGCCGGTCAACCCGTGATCCCAGCCCCTTTTTTGAATCATTAAAATGGAAGCAGAGGAGCCGGTCCAGGCCGATCAACCGGTCAAACTGTCCCATGGTATCACGGTACCCCTCCTCGGTGGCCGTATTGTAACCGGCGGCAAAGGTATGACAGGTATCCAGGCAGACCCCGAATTTATCAGGAAAGCGGCTTCCGTCAATGATCGTCGCCAGCTCTTCAAAGGTCCTGCCCAGATTGCTCCCCTGCCCCGCCGTGGTTTCCAGCAGCACCTTTCCCTCAAACTGGGGCACTTCCGTGAACAGCTGGTCAAAGGCGGCAATAACCCGCTCAAGCCCCACGGCAGGCGGATCGGACAGGTGGGACCCGGGGTGCATTACCACCTTGCCGATGCCGAGGCGGGCGCAGGTTTCCAGCTCGTCCCGAAAGGCGGCAAGACTCTTGTCACGGGTCTCCCCCTCCGGAGCAGCAAGGTTAATCAGGTAGATATCATGGGAGATGACCTCCTTCAGCCCCGATGCGGCAAATTTGCTGCGAAACAGCTCCGCGTCGCCGCCACTGACCGCCTTTCCCTTCCACTGATTGGAATTACGGGTAAAAATCTGCACGACGCTGCAACCAGCCGCTACGGCACGGTCAATGGCCAGATGGAGACCTCCCGAAATGGACATATGGGCACCAAGATAATCGTTCATGTCTGTTACTCCCGTTCGATATAATTTCCGTAAAAATGGGCCATTACCTCATCACCGGCCGCCACACCGGAATTTTCGGCGGGAAGCAGCGCCACAGCCTGGGCATCAACCATGGTTTTCAGGATAGCGGTCTGCTGGTTTCCGGCGGAGCGGCCATACCAACATCCCCCCCGCTTTTCAAGACGCAACCGGACAATCTGCACCTTACCCGGCTTTTTACTCAACGGTTCCTCCATCACCACCGAAAAGAGGGGACGCAGTACCCGTTCTTCCCCCTGCATCCGGAGCAGTGCGGGACGCACGAATTCTTCAAAGGTCATCATGGTGGAGACCGGATTGCCCGGCAGGGAGAACACCGGCGTTGTGCCAGAGAGGGCAAAGGCCAGGGGCCCCCCCGGCTTGATCCCCACCTTCCAGAACAGCTGGGTTGCCCCCAACTCTGCCAGCACATCCCGCACCAGATCGCAGTCACCGGCCGATACTCCTGCCGAAGTGATCAGCACATCGGCCCGTAACCCTTCCTGCAGCTTTTCACGGTGGCACTCCCGATTATCCCGGGCAATGCCGATAATACGAGGGATGGCACCGCATTCCGTCACCGAGGCGGCCAGGGAGAGGGCATTGCTGTTGATGATCTCTCCGGCACCGGGGGTCTGCCCCAGTTCCACCAATTCGTCACCGGTGGAGAGTATGGCCACCGTGGGACGACGATACACCGGCACCAGCGCCATGCCGAAACCGGCCAGCATATTGATTTCCGGCGGGCGGATGCGGGCACCCTTCCGAAGAAACAGCGTACCTGCCGTCACATCTTCACCACGAACCCGGATATGCTGTCCCGCTTTCACCGCTGCCTGCAGCAGCACCTCTCCGGCACCGTTATCGGTCTCCTCAACCGGCACCACCGCATCGCACCCCTCCGGGGTGGGGGCACCGGTCATAATCCTCACGGCACAGCCGGCCTCAACCGCAATACCATCGGCCCGACTGCCGGCATTGATAACCCCGGTCACCGTCAGGCGACGCAGACCATCTCTGTAATCCGACGAGCGGACGGCATAACCATCCATGGCCGAATTATTCCAGAGTGGCAAATCCCACGGTGCCACCAGGTCCTCAGCCACAATCCTGCCGACCGACTCCAGCAGTGAAATCCGTTCTATGCCGACAGCAGTGGCATTATCCAGTATGATGGCACGCGCCTCTTCAAAGGTAACCATAACGTAAATCTCCTTTCAGTCAGTGAGGTGCAACAATAGCGGGAAACGGGAGGAATTACAACCATGCGGAGTTTCCTCACCCACATTTGGCATGCTTGAATGCACAAATATATCAACAAAACAGTGCCTTATAAAGCACGTCCACAATTCAAGAAAGCACGTTGGCGAAGTGATCCGGGGTGAGAGAAAGCAACTTGCCTAACTTCACGGAACAGCCGGTGATGTCACCATTTGGTTGACACTCATTACCCGGTGAAACCATCAAACACCGGGCAAGTTCAAAAATTCACGTAATGCGGCCAGGGACAGCTCAAGATGCTGTTCGAGCAGGGGCAACAGCTCAGCGGCACTGTGGGGGGAACCGGTGGTGGCTCTCTTCTCCATCTCCCCGGCGGTCTGTGACAGTAACGGCAAGGCAACACATGACGCCGAACCTTTCAGTTTATGGGCTTTCTGCCCCAACTCCTCAAGATCCCCCCGCACAATGGCTCCCTTAATGGCATCAACAGTTGGTTTGCAACATGCCATGAACAGATGAGCCACTTCGTCTGCGAGCGTTCTGTCATTCAAGCTTCGTTTCAGTAAGATATCCCGATGAAACAGTTCCCCATCGCGGAGTGTAACCTCCCCAGGAGCCTCCGTCGTAAGCCACTTATCAATCATATGACGCAACTCGTCAATTTCATAGGGTTTGGTCAGATAATCAGTCATTCCTGCTGCTAAACATTTTTCCCGATCACTCTGAAAAGCATCGGCGGTCAAGGCAATTACCGGGATCTGGTGGTTGCGCACTGCTGAGTGGGGGTCCCGAATGACAGCTGTTGCTTCAAAGCCCCCCATAACCGGCATCATACAATCCATCAGCACCAGGTCATAGTCATGTTCCTTGAGGGCGGTGATTGCCTCTGTGCCATTTTCAACAACCGTTACTGCGTGGCCAAGCTGCGACAGGAGTGCCCGGGCAACCTTCTGGTTGACAGCATCATCCTCTGCCAGCAGCAGCTTAAAAGAAGCCGTCGGGGTAAGAGTATCCTGTTGAGATGGTAATTTTGAACACTCTATGTCATTGAATAAGCGTACTTCCTCAACAGTTGGTGTATCGACTCTCACGGAAAAGCAGAACTCAGACCCTTTCCCTTCCGTACTTGACACCGAAATAGTGCCCCCCATCAAACCAACGAGTTGTTTGCAAATAGCCAAGCCAAGTCCCGTGCCGCCGAATTGCCTGGTTGTTGAGCCATCCGCCTGCACAAACGGCTTGAAAATATGCTGAATATTCTCATGAGAAATGCCGATACCACTGTCGCCAACGGTAAAATGAAGCATAACTTCAGAGCCGTTTGCCACGGTTGTCTGTAGCTGGAGCCGCACATGACCAGCGGCGGTGAACTTGATGGCATTCCCCACGAGATTGGTGACTACCTGACGCAGACGCCACATATCGCCTTTCAGCAGATGTGGCACAGCCGGGTCACTCTCTATCAGTAGTTCGAGCCCTTTTTCACCTGCTGCCACTGAAAACTGAGTAAACGTATCACGCAGCAAGCTATGCACATCAAACAGCGAGGATTCAAGCTCCATTTTATGAGCCTCAATCTTGGCAATATCCAGAATGTCATTAATGAGATTGAGAAGCGTTTTGCCACTGGAGCGGATCGTTGCAACGTATTCCCTTTGGGTTTCATCGAGGTTGGTATTCATAAGTAAAGAAGTCATACCAATCACACCGTTCATGGGGGTGCGGATTTCGTGACTCATATTGGCTATAAACTGCCCCTTGGCGATGTTGGCGGCTTCAGCAGCCAACGTGGTATGCAGCAGCTCTCGCTCGATATGCTTCCGTTCCGACACATTCCTGATAATGGCCTGGATACGTTTTCCACCGCCGAACTCAATAACATTGAGACTTACTTCAGCATCAAAGGGGGTGCCATCGTAGTGGAGATGTGTCCACTCATAAAATTGTGCCTGACCAGTTAACGCTAAATTAATATGAACCAGCGCCTCATCGGTGGAGTTCAGCCCCCCCGGTTGCAGTTCCGGTGACAACCGGTATGGTTCAACCCCAACGATCTGCTCTCGTGAACAGTGGAATATCTCCGTTGCCTTGACATTACAGTCAATAAAGGTACTATTATCCATGATCAAGATCGCATCATTGGCATTTTCAAAAAGTGCCCTGAATTTAGCTTCCCGTTCCCGCAGGATGGCATGGTTCAGTGAGGTGATAATGACATGTGACGTGAAGTTAGCGAGATCGGCCAGCAGCTCCATCTCCACCGTTTGAATAGGCTTTTTGCTAAATAAGGCCAGAACCCCCATGGGTGTCCCATCTTCGGCAACAATCCTGAACCCGGCAAAAGAGACCAGACCAAGTTTCCGTGCCCACCCATGGTTATGGATACGGGGGTCGTTGGCTACATCATTGGTCATAAAACGTAGTTCTTCTCCCGAGGCAATTTTACCAATTTTGTACTGCCCGAACGGGACTCTCCGATGGGCACCGTCAAGATGACGATAGCGACCTGAACTGGCCATAAGATGGAGGCACTCTCCACTCTGCTGGCATAGTTCGGTGGGTTTGTTGTCACAGCCGTGGAGGCAGTCATGTTCACGGACGTCACACTCCCTGATATGCCAAATCCGCGTAAAATCCGCATCAAAAAATTCAACAATACCATCGGTTATCCGTTTCAGTTTTTCGGCGAGCCGCAAGGGGGCAATCAACTGTTCCTTGAGTTTGGCAAGCCCTGCCACCTGCCATTCTATCCGCTTACGCTCCGTAATATCGCGATTGCTCCCCCGAGTGCCTATGAACAGCTGTGTCTTGTCGTACACCGGATTGCAAACATGGTTAATCCAACGGATCTCGCCGTCGGCCCTGATGATGCGAATGTCAATTTCCGCCCCCACACCTTGCTCTGCATATTCATGGCGGTGGAGGGCAAACAGTTCTCTATCTTCCGGGTGAATAATCTCCATCATCAATGAGGGAACGGTAAAAAAGGCTTCCGGATTATGGCCGGTAATCTTCCAGCAGGCCGGTGAGTTATAGACAAAATCCCCCGTGGGGGTAATCCAGAACTCCCAATCGGCGGTATTTTCTGCGACTATGCGAAACTTCTGTTCTTCAAGCCGCAGGGCAGTGACGTCGGTCATTATCAAAAGGCACTCCATCTCGGAGCCATTGGCACGCCCTTCCAACTGGACATAGAGGGGGGGATGGTTAAGTATGGCAAGACAAACCTCACACTCTTGCCGTTCTGCTTGTTTGAGAAAGACCTTACGTGTAAATTCCCTCAAGGTGAGGTGATCCTCTGTCGCCACAAACGTGCAAAATGGCTTACCGGTCAGCTGTGACCGTACCGCTCCGACCAGAGTGGCCGCCACAAGATTACACTTGAGAATATCGCCGGAGCGATCCAGTGTCACATAGCCCACGGGGGCAAAATCGTACAACAGGGTATACTGGGAAAGCAGTGATTCCAACTCCCGTTGAGAATGGAGCAGTTCCGTATTCTGCATTTCAAGCTCAACCTGATGAACCTGCAGCTCATGGAGCAGTTTTTGGGCATTCAACTCCCCCTGCAATGCGTCATCCCCCCTGTTTTGGGTCTGACACACCTTTTCTTCTGCCGTTTTACGCAAGGCATACTGTGTAACGATTGACATCGGTTTCATGATTGTGATTCCTTCCGTTACCCCTCCGTCAGTAAATATACCGTAACGCCGCCCTTAGGTAACTGTCGGGCTCCCCGCTTCGTTGACCAATCCAAGGAGCCGTATCTGCCTATCAAGCTGTTCATACTCGATGGGCTTTATCAGATATGCTTCACACTGATTGGTAAAGGCCCCCAAAATATTCTTCTTGTCGCTCAAGGCGGTGGTCATAATTATTTTCACATTTTTTGGCGGAAGGATTTTCAGCTGTTCTTCGAGCGCACGGATCGTGGTCAACACCTCCTGACCACCAACATCCGGCATCATTATGTCAAGGCATACCAGATCAAAGGGTACACCTTTCGCCAGTTCCGCCTGAAACAGTGCAATGGCCTCCAAGCCATCAATAGCAACAAGGCATTCACCAAACGGCGTCAGCATCGCCTGCATCAATTTACTGCTGGCAGTGTCGTCTTCTACTATGAGCGTTTTCACAATTTCCCCCTCTCATCAAGTTTAGTTACAGTTATTATCATCGACCATCAGCATTAAACACACACTACACCCCCTTTATACATGCCGGCTTTATCCACTACGCTCCGGATAGCCATGGTGTCATCTGTGACTGCAGCAGGGCATTAAGCCGCGTATTCTCCGCCCGCAGTTCATCCTCAACCGTCTTTGCCGTCGTTATGTCTATACAGGTAATCACCACACCATCAACCAACTTTTCTTTGGTGCGGTACGGCATGATCCGCACCAAAAACCAGCGACCATCCAGCGTCGGCAGTTGATTTTCGATTGAAATCAGCTTATTAAGCACGTCCTGTACGTGGTTGAATAGTTGTGGATAGTCAAGGTTAGAGACAATATCGGTCAATGGCCTCCCCACATCACTGGGAATTAGCTTAAAGAGTCGGTTGATCCCGGAGGTAAAACGACGCACCTGCAGGTGATCATCGAGAAAAATGGTGACAATTTCCGTACTGTTGAGCAGGTTTTCCATGTCGTTACTGGCCTGCATATATTCTTCGAGCCGAGCCGTCTGCTCGGAGTTGACGCTCTGTAGTTCCTCATTCATCGACTGCATTTCTTCTTTTGACGTGGTCAGCTCTTCATTGGTTGATTGAAGTTCCTCGTTGGTGGACTGGAGTTCTTCATTAATAGATTTGAGCTCTTCCTGGGAGGCCTGTGTCTCCTCATGGGCAAACCGCAGTTCGTTCCTGCTCTTCAGCAGGGACTGTTCCATTTCCTCATACTGGCTGATATCGGGAAGTGTGCCGGTACGTCGCTGCCGTTTCGGTAACGGCACCACATCTTTGAAAGAGATCAGCACCATCCCTTTCAGCGTTTCGGGTGCTTCAAGCCTGATCAGCGTCACGTCAACCACAAGACCGTGGCCATGCTCTTCCGCGAGTGGTGCCCGCACCGTGATCGGTTCACGCTGGAGCAAAACCTTCCGGAACGCTCCCCCCAATTCATAGAGCAACCCTTCCCGTGCCATGGCAAAGATGTTCGTACTTACCTTACCGGCTGCCGGTTCAAGATATTTGCCGGTGCGACCACTGATATAGACAATATCCCCCTGGTCGTTGACAAGAACAGTCGGTGTTGAAAAATGCTGCAGAATAAGTCGGTCAACCAGTGGTTGGAGATTGTCGGTGAATTTTGGCATAAGAAACTCCCGTGATGATGGCCCTGCATAGTACGAGGTAAAGTTTGTCGGGAAGGTAATCTCCTTGGGCGGAAGTTCATTTTCATTGCGCAGAAAGAGCTTCGACGGACTGTTCTCAAAGGAAAATTGCGATCTGCCGATGCCGACCGACTCAGCACTGCCAAGAAACAGCAGACCGCCCGGCTTGAGACTGTAATGGAACAGGGGCAGCAGGTTTTGTTGCAGTTCGGCTGAAAGATAGATCAACAGGTTACGGCAGATGAGTATGTCAAGCTTGGTATACGGCGGATCCTTAATAACATTATGACAGGCAAAGATGACCATCTCACGTATCTGTTTGCTTATCTGATACCCGCTGTCGTTTTTAATGAAAAACCGACTGAGCCGTTCGGGAGAAACATCGGAGGTTATCTTGCTACTGAAAAGCCCCTTACGGGCTCTGTCGATGGCATCACCATCCAAATCGGAGGCAAAAATCTGTAGACTGTAGTTATCCGGCTCCGAACAGGTATCAAGGGCTTCCCGAAAGAGCATTGCCAGACTATACGCTTCTTCGCCCGTAGAACAACCACATGACCACGCTCGCAAGTCACCACCATCAGGATAGGCCGCCAACACTTTCGGTAGCACCTCATTCTTCAGTTCTTCCCACATGAGCGGATCCCGGAAAAAATTGGTGACACCGATCAGCATCTCCTTAAAGAGCAACTCCACTTCCTGATCATTCTTTTGCAAAAACTTTGCATAGTCCCCAATGGAATCAATCTTATGAATGCCCATGCGCCGCTCGATGCGACGATAGACAGAACTCGGCTTATAACGTGAAAAATCATGCTTCGTTTTGTTTTTAAGTAATGTCGTTATCCGTTGAAAACCGCTCTGCCCTTTATCCAGCAAGTTGTGTTCAATGGAAATACCGGGGATAACACAGTGGAGATAGTCAATGATCCGTTTGGGCAGCTCACTGGCCGGAGCAACAATGTCGGCCAAACCTGCGGCGATGACGCTCTGTGGCATGCTGTCAAATTTGGCGGTCGACGGTTCCTGTACCAGAGTAAGCCCGGTCTGCTCCCGTATGGCCTGCATCCCCAGGGTGCCATCACTCCCCATGCCGGAGAGAATCACCCCGATACTGTGGGCAGCGCAATCCTCTGCCAGTGCCCTGAAAAAGAGATTTATCGGCAGGCGAAGACCATGGCGGGCAATGGGTTCCTTCAGGAGCAGCGTCCGGTTGATGATCGTTAAATCTTTGTTGGGAGGGATCACATAGACGTTATCGGGCAGGACAGGTACCGTGCCATTTACCTGTGCAACCTTCATGGACGTTGAGCGCTGCAGGAGTTCCGGCAGATTTCCGAGATGATCGGGTGAGAGGTGCTGTATGACAACAAAAGCCATGCCGCATTCTCGCGGGACATGGCTTAAAAAAAGTTCCAAGGCTTCCAGACCACCTGCTGACGTACCGATACCGACTATGGGAAAAGACGAAACAGCATAGGGGGGTGGTCGGCAAACCTGTGTTAATTCTTTTTCCATGGCAAGCCACCTCGAAACCACTATGTTCCGTTTTGCGGCTTATAGCAATGTTATTACAAATATTTTCCTACAAGGGGTGCCAGTTTCTTTTTGGTTGCCTCCGGAATGTACGACCGATCCGTAATAATGGCATACTGCATGGCACTGCCGCAGGCACAGGGGGGGGTAACGCTGATTTCGGCCACCGCGTGGCGGATGATACTTTTGGCCATGGCCACATTCTGGTGGATAATCTGGATAATCGCCTCAACAGTCACGTCGTCATGGGATTCATGCCAGCAGTCGTAATCCGTTGACAGGGCGATGATGCCGTAACAGATTTCAGCCTCACGGGCCAGTTTGGCTTCGGTCAGATTGGTCATACCGATAACCGATGCCCCCAGAGCAAGATATGAGAAGGATTCGGCACGGGTTGAAAAAGCCGGCCCCTCCATGCAGATGTACGCCCCCCCTTGATGGGTGGTGGCTCCCGCTTTCCGGGCGGCGGCGGCCAGTACCCCGGAGAGGTCATCACAGACCGGGTCGGCAAAACCCACGTGTGCCACGATACCATCACCGAAAAAGGTATCTTTTCGAATCCCCTTGGTCCGGTCAACAAACTGATCGGGAATCACGATATGTCCCGGTGCAATGGCGTCTTTCAGGCTGCCGACCGCTGAAACAGAGATTATCCGACGAACTCCCAGCAGTTTCATGCCATAAATGTTGGCGCGATAATTCACTTCCGACGGCAGCAGACGATGACCACGGCCATGGCGGGGGAGAAACACCATTTTCACCCCGTTCAGCATGCCGGTCACGAACTCATCGGACGGAGCACCAAACGGCGTCTCCATGGTGATCCGTTCCACCTGCTCCAACCCCTCCATATCATACAAACCACTGCCGCCGATAACACCGATTGCCGGTATACTCATGTTGTGTATCCTTTCATTGTTTCATGTTTTTTGTCCTTATATCAGATATATCACCGGCAGTGAAGCCTATTTAATTGACAAAACGGTGGATAAAACCGTAAAGTTGCCCCACTGGGGTTCTATGATATCTACCGACAAACTCAAACAGCACTTCAAAAAGATTCTCTCCCTGGATGCCCATCCGGGTCATATCTCCGTCGGCTTTGCCGTCGGGGTCTTCATCAGCTTTACCCCGTTTTTCGGACTCCACACCCCCATGGCCATCGCCCTGGCCTTTCTGTTCCGCCTCAATAAAGTCTCTTGCATAACCGGTGCCTGGGTCAACACCCCTCTGACAATGCTACCGATTTTGATGGCAAGCTACAATCTGGGCAGATTTCTGCGGGGCAAGCCAGCCAAGGCACTTACCTTCCAGAGTCTGGATTGGTTCAGTCTCAAGCCCTATGCAAAATCAATTCTGCTGGGAAGCTCCCTCATCGGCTTTGCCGCAGCCATTCTGGCCTATTTTATCTGTTACTGGATGGTGACTTTTTTCAGGCGCAAGGATGCCGCGTTGAAGGTTATGACACAACAAATGGAAGAGGTTGGGGAAGAGTTGGATTAAAAAGCAACCGAGTTACAGGCGGACTCCCACAGGGGGGTGCCCCTACGTCCACATTCTGTTCTTCTTTCTTTGTATTTAAACAAATAATCAGGTTTTCTCTACGCTTGTCTGTGTGTTCTGTGGTTCAACGGTCGTTTTGACGGTTTATCACAACATGCGTCCGTATTCCATGTCCCCCTTCTTGATACTTTCTTGACACAAACCGACCCAATCTTGACACTTTCTTTATGCCGAAAGTGCTATGTATAAAAACGCACTGGAAATAGTAACTAAGGGAGAACCGATACCAATGACCGAGAATTCGCAGGAGTCATCTTCGTTTTTTGTCAAAGCGATCCGGGCAGTTTTTGGGGCACCAAAGCATCTGAGGGATCCGCACCTGTTCCACAAGATGGCACTTATTCCGGTGCTGGCCTGGGTAGGCCTCGGTGCCGACGGCCTCTCATCGTCGGCCTACGGCCCTGAAGAAGCGTTCAAGGCCCTGGGAGAACATGTCTATCTTGCAGTGTTTCTCGGCTTGGCAACGGCCATCACCGTATTCATCATCTCCTATGCCTATTCCCGCATCATCGAACATTTCCCCCATGGCGGTGGCGGGTATATCGTCGCAACCCACATGCTGGGAGAGAAAGCCGGTGTGGTCTCCGGAAGTGCCCTGCTCGTTGACTACGTCCTGACTATTACGGTCTCCATCGCCTCCTGCGTGGACGCCCTCTTCAGCTACGTGCCACAGCAGTATCACCACTACAAAGTGACGACAGCCTGCTGCCTGGCTCTCTTCCTCATCATCCTCAACATCAGGGGGGTTAAGGAGTCCATCGCGGTGATGGCTCCGATCTTCATGGTATTTGTCATCACCCATATTGTGCTGCTGATCTACGGCGTCACAGCACACGCCGACCAGATCGTGCCGCTGGCGGGAGAAATTAAAAACGGACTCAGCCATGACATCAAAACCATCGGCTATCTGGGCATCCTGCTGCTGTTCCTGCGCGCCTATTCACTGGGTGGTGGTACCTACACCGGCATTGAGGCGGTCTCAAACGGCTTGCAGATCATGCGCGAACCACGGGTTAAAACCGGTAAACGCACCATGGTCTACATGGCTACCTCCCTGGCCTTTACCGCTGGCGTACTTTTCATCTGTTATGCGTTGGTCGGTGTCAAGCCGGTGGATGGAAAGACCCTTAATGCGGTGCTTGCGGACGGGCTCTTCGCCCATTGGCCCATGGGAAGCACTCTGGCCTTCATCACCATTTTCTCGGAAGGTGCCCTCCTGCTGGTGGCGGCCCAGACCGGCTTTGTGGACGGGCCACGGGTCATGGCTAACATGGCCGTTGACTCCTGGTTCCCCCACCGTTTTGCCGCCCTGTCGGTCCGGCTTACCATGCGCAACGGCATCATGCTGATGGGAATCGCCACCGTGGCGTTGCTCATCTATACCGGTGGCTCCGTATCGGCCCTGGTGGTCATGTACTCCATCAACGTGTTCGTGACATTTTCCCTGTCACAGCTCGGCATGTCAAAATTCTTCATCCAGAGACGGGCGGAAGATCCCAAATGGTTTCAGCATCTGCTGGTCCACCTGGTAGGGCTCCTGCTCTGTGTTACCATTCTGATCATTACCACCGTTGAAAAGTTTGCCGAAGGGGGATGGCTGACACTGGTGATCACCTCGGTGGTGATCGGGCTCTGTTACCTGATCAAGGGGCATTATCTGCGGGTGCGGCGGGGCATGAAGGATCTGGATGATACGCTGCTTGACGTGCCGATGTCGCAACATGGAGAACCGCCGGTCATTGACAAAAATGCACCGACAGCCATCCAGCTGGTATCCGGGTACAGCGGTTTCGGGGTTCACACACTCTTTTCCATTATGACGACCTTTCCCAAGACCTACCGGAATGTCATTTTTGTCTCGGTTGCCATGATTGATTCCGGCTCGTTCAAGGGGGCCGAAGAGATTGAAGCCCTTGAGCTGTCGGTGAAAGCATCTCTGGAGAAGTATGTGGCCATGGCCCATAAGCTGGGTTTAGCAGCCGAATACCGGACCGCACTGGCAACCGATATTGTGGAAAGTGCCGTGGAACTCTGCAAGGAGACAGCCGAAGAATTTCCCCGTTCAACCGTATTCACCGGTCAGATTACCTTCCGGCTGGAGAAGTTTTACCACCGCCTGCTCCATAACGAAACCGCCTTTGCCATCCAGCGCCGTCTGCAGTGGGATGGTTTGACAACAGTAATCATGCCGATCCGGGTAAAAACGTAGGGGGGGAGCACGCAGGCCAATGGGAATCTACCAACTGCCTAATGCGAGCCATCACCTGCAACCAACACCATCTGACCCGTAAAACAGCACATTTTAACCACTTTCAACACAAGCCATCCCTACCACAACGCCGCATGTTATCTGGCTTCACAGGTATTCCGGGATGTAATACGCCTCTTGATATTCCATAACCTGACTGTCAGCGTACACCAGCAGAGGTTCTGCTTCCGCTGTTACCGGCGGCTCTCTCCCGCGCTTCGGCGGCCGCTTCGGAACATCCCACAAGCCCAGATGATCTATAATCTTGCGGATCACCGCCGCTTCTTCGATAAACGCCAGCACCCGCATCGTGCCGACGCAGTTGGGGCAGGTCAGCGGATTATTAGGATTATTAGGGACACTCCCCATTTATTGTGAAGGCCGCCCCCGTCTTTTGGCTTTTAAAGGCAGTTGAAGCTGAAATTCTAGCATATCGACAAAACTGTCTGAGCCGAATGGCCGTCCGGTACGGGTTGCCAGCTGAATTGCCCTAACTTTTTCCTTAAATAACGTGCTGTTATGCGCTAAATAGTATCATAATATGATCAATTTATATAGTAGTTTTTCAAAGGCCTGTTAAGCTAAAAAAGCAACAGTAAACGTTGCTTTATATGCTCGTTTGGTGTATTTAAAAGCTCATGGTAATTTCTCACTACATAAACGACCTGTTGACTCAGGGAAAGTACTGCTTCAGCGGTGTGGAGGCCGCTCAGGCGCTTGGTTCAGGGGTTATTGCTACTCGTGCGGCACTGCGCCGCTTACGGCATAAAGGCGATATTGCCATGCCGTTTCGGGGTTTCTATGTAATTGTTCCACCAGAGCTGAGAAACCTGGGATGTTTGCCTGCCAACCAGTTCATACCTTCGCTGATGGCTCACCTTGAAGAGCCTTACTACGCGGGACTGCTCACCGCAGCTGAACATCATGGTGCAGCGCACCATCGCCCTCAAGCGTTTCAGGTTGTGGTAAAGAGATCCCGTCCAGGCATTACATGTGGTGGTGTGCGAGTTGATTTTATCTCCCGCAAAAATGTTGCTGCAATTCCTACTCAGGACTTCAAAACTCCACGCGGTTACCTAAAGGTTTCTACTCCTGAGGTTACAGCTTTTGATTCAGTCGGCTACCCGCACCATGCCGGAGGACTGGATAATGCCGCAACCGTATTAAGCGAGTTGGCTGAGTTCATAGATGCCGCGAAGCTGGCAAGTATCACTGAGCTATCCCCGATAGCATGGTCCCAGCGACTCGGGTATCTGCTGGAGCTAATAGGCGAAGCTGAGTTGGCTGAAGGATTGGCCGAATATGTGAGCAACAAGGATGCAGTGCCTATTCCCCTCTCCCCGACACAACCACACAAAGGGGTGCGTCAGGATATGCGCTGGCGACTGTTTCCAAATGAAAAGGTAGAACCGGAATTATGATCCCACTCGACTACATCACCGCCTGGCGAACACATGCGCCTTGGCCGCAATTGTCACAGGTCGAACAAGACCTGATTATCTGCCGGGCTTTAGTGGATATGTACAGCCACCCACTCTTGGCGGAAAGCCTTGCTTTTCGCGGAGGAACAGCACTTTTCAAGCTGCATCTCTCGCCAGCGCGTTATTCTGAAGATATTGACCTGGTGCAGATGAAACCGGGGCCAATCGGTCCGGTCATGGACGCGGTACAGGAAAAGCTGAACCCTTGGCTGGGTGTTCCCAAACGGAAACAGTCTGAGGGGCGAGTAACGCTAATGTGGCGGGTGGAATCAGAAGAAGGATTACCGCTTCGGTTGAAAGTAGAGATAAACTCCAGAGAGCACTTTACGGTATTGGGTTACCAACCGTTCAAATTCAAGATGGTCTCCCGCTGGCACACCGGAACTGCGACCATCTCAACGTATGGCATTGATGAATTACTTGGCACCAAATTGCGTGCCCTCTACCAGCGGAAAAAGGGTCGGGATCTGTTCGATCTATGGTACGCCGCAACAACTTTGGAGCTTAGCCCAGAGGCTGTTGTGTCCTGCTTCTTGCGCTATCTGGAACACGAAGAACATCAGGTATCTCGCGCTGAGTTTGAGCTTAACCTGTTTGGGAAACTGAATGACAGACGGTTTCTTGATGATATAGGCCCACTGCTTACCACCGGATCATCATGGGACGTCCGGGCGGCGGGACGCTATGTAGTGCAGACATTGGCGCCATTGATGCCGGGAGATGCTTGGGTGAAGACAGAAGAACAGATGCAGTCCTTATAGCAATGGATAACGTATTCTGGTAGCGGAATTATGCGCCGGAAAAAACTGTATTATGTCCCCCGATTTCCCACAAGATACGTAAACAAAAAAAGAGCCCCACAATTTTGCTGTAGGGCCCTTCGGTAACAGACGCCATAGTAGGATTGCATTCTCCCGTATATGACGGCCCCCTTGCGGAGGACTTAAGCCCGATGCCTAAGCAGAGCGGGTACAATTTCTGTATACGCTGTTAAAGATGCCCTGTCAAGTGAGAAAGACCAATCGCATGGAGCATACAAGCCCGTATGTCACGCAGGTCAATATCATCAACTATTTGCACTACATAATTCCTTTTCCCGTTAATATCTTTTCCGGAATGCGGGAACGATAATCTAGTAAGTGCCACTGTAGAAAACATATCAGCTTTAACCCAATGGTATGGTGAATTATATGGTGGGGGTAGCCTTTCAACCATGTGCAGTTTATGGTGATAAGACATTACAGTTGTAGGGGCAGTGGTACTAAGCGGGACAATCGTACATAGGCCTGCCCTATTTCGGAATCTTGGCGATACGACTATTGCGGGTCTGCGTTTAACCATCTCTGGCGCAACATATCCGTGGAAGTCACATATTACGATTGTCCCTGTCTCTGGGTGATAATTCAATGCCATTCTATTGTACTCCTGCCCATTTTGGTCATTCTCTCCCCGACTTGCGGCGGTGATCCTCCGTGCGGATCACCAATCGCTCTTCACTGGTTTAGACACCAACGATGACTTAAGAGACGAACACAGTTTCACAAGTTCCGGCTGCACCTGGGCCCACCCATCTGCATATATAGCATAGGTAATATTACCGTTTTTATTTAAGACGTTTATTATTAGGGACACTCCCCATTTATTGTGCAAGGCCGCCCCCGTCTTTTGGCTTTCAAAGGCAGTTGAAGCTGAAATTCTAGGAGTCTGTCGGACTTAGGGAATCGTCGCGAAAATACGGCTGGGCGAGAGCAGATTCCGACGATTTAGAAGG
>CAIRBT010000110.1 GCA_903876875.1 uncultured Geobacteraceae bacterium | reverse complement strand
GTCGCGAAAATTCGGCTGGGCGAGAGCAGATTTCGACGATTTTGAAGGTCAATAGTCGTTCTATTGACCGAAAAAGCGGTGAAATATGATCCGTTCAGACGGATTTGCAGCAGATTCCTCCTAAGTCCGACAGGCTCCTAGGTCCCTCCACCGAATCCTTCCATTCAACATACGATGACCCCATTTTCCTGTTTGCAAAAAATAGAAAATACGGTATAAAGGACAATATCTGTCGTATTTAATGTATCTGTTGGAGGTTATATGTCTACTTCGCTCAAAGGGTCACTTACCGAACAGAATCTGCTTACATCTTTTGCTGGAGAAAGTCAGGCACGTAATCGTTACAGCTATTATTCAGCGGTTGCCAAGAAAGAAGGGTATGTACAGATAGCTGATATTTTTGAAGAAACAGCCAACCAGGAAAAAGAACATGCCAAACGGTTCTTTAAATTTCTCGAGGGGGGGGATCGGGAAATTACCGCAACCTTTTCGGCTGGAAAAATCGGAACCACCTCGGAGAACCTGCTTGAGGCAGCCAACGGTGAATTAGAAGAACATTCACTTCTCTATAAACAGTTCGCTGCTACTGCCCGTGAAGAGGGGTTCACTGCCATAGCTGCTGCGTGGAGTGCCATTTCGGTTGCCGAAAAGCAACATGAAAAACGTTTTCGTGAATTAAAAGCCAATGTAGATGCCAATGGAGTATTCTCCAAAGAGGGAGAGGTCGTCTGGCGTTGCCGTAACTGTGGTTATCTGCACACCGGATCACACGCTCCCGAAGTGTGTGCCGCCTGCATTCATCCCAAGGCTCATTTTGAATTGCTTGCTGAAAACTGGTAGTTTAACACCCCCGTGTGGGGATATTACAAGAAAGAGGAGATTGAGAATATGTCAGCATTACTTGAAGTTTACAAATGTGAATTGTGCGGTAACATCGTTGAAGTCATCCATGCCGCCGGTGGCACACTTGCCTGCTGTGGCCAGGAAATGAAGCAGTTGGTAGAAAACACTGTCGAAGCCGCGAAAGAAAAGCATGTTCCGGTCATCGAAGTTGGTGAAGGGTGCGTGAAAGTAACCGTTGGTTCCGTTGCCCATCCCATGGAAGAAAAGCACTCCATCGAGTGGATTGAGCTGGTAGCCGATGGTATTGCCTATCGTCAGTTCCTCAACCCGGGTGATGCTCCGACTGCTACTTTTGCTGTCACCGGCAGCAACTTGACCGCTCGTGAATTCTGTAATCTGCATGGTGTGTGGTCCGCACAGGCCTAATCGTAGCTTTTCACGTTTCAAAACAGCACAGGGTCTGCCGGTAATCGGCAGGCCCTGTGCTGTTTTGAAGGAATCCCTTACGATCAAATGTACGGATACCAATAGTGTAAAATCATGATAGTAAAACAATCAATCCAAGGGCACTGTGCTCTTCGCACCGTTGTAGCTGGTTGTGGAGTGCTGAGTATACCCGTCCATCATACCCGCTATCCATGTTTTGCACCTCAAAGGGATTCCAACAGACTCCTTGAAGTGCCCATTTTATGCAATAAGGTTCCCGCTGATTCTCAACAATCCGGCTGCCTTGAAAATACGTTTATCAACAAGTGTTTCTGTAAACGGCGATATTCTGCTGTATGGATGTAATATGGCCGCAGGCCAAACCGGAGTGGATTTCATTGGCAGGTTGTCCCAGGCGACCGGGGCTGATATTGCTGCATCGAACAATACGGGGTGATATCAGGCACCTTATGTATACGTATAACGGCGAATCCTTCAATAATAGGGAGGCAACAGTTGGGGTGCAGTATCAGTTTGGGAAGTAATCTGCTTTAAACAACAGTTTACGTACATTTTTTTGCTGGTGGCACCGTTTTCCCGCTCATCCGGCCTTCGGCCTTGACGCGGATATCGAACTGTTTTATCCTGAAATAAGTGATGGTTCGCTCAAGCACGGTCACGCTACTTTACACAGACGGTCTGCTCATGTATCATGTTCGGTGTGAAACGTATTCTTTCCCTCTACATAATCCGTGAAATATCCTTACTCTTTCTGCTCGGAATAGTTATCTTCACCCTTGTGCTACTCATGGGGCGTCTTATTACGCTGACTGATCTGGTGGTTTCTCATGGTGTACCGCTCTTAGATGTGGCCCGGATGATTTTTTATCTTGTCCCTTCATTCATGGTATTTACCATTCCCATGGCATTCTTGCTGGCTGTACTGTTGGCCTTTGGCAGGCTTTCGGCCGACAATGAAATAATCGTCCTGAAAGCCGGGGGCATCAGCCTTATCCAGATGCTGCCACCGGTCATTGTCTGCGCGTGTATTGCGGTTTTACTGTCTCTGTTGGCAAGTACAATCGGAGTACCCTGGGGAAATAGTGCTTTCAAAGAACTCAGCGTACAGGTGCTCAAACGTAATATTACTGCCACCATACGAGAAAAGACCTTCTGGGACGATATACCGGGCGTCGTCATGTATACCGATCACTATGACGAACAGAGCCATCTCCTCACGGGGGTCATTATTTATGATGGACGCACCGATGATCGTTCAATGACTATTTTTGCCGAAGATGGTGTGGTTACCGGTGCCACTGGAACGACTGCTCTCCTTATGTCACTCCGCAATGGCTCAATCCATATGTCGGACAAGGGGGGGCTCTATCGGTTGGTACATTTTGGTGAATATACCATGTCCATCGGTGACAACGGGGGGGGAGGGGTGATCTCACGAAGCGAACCTGATCTCTGGATTGCGGAGCTGATTCGAAACAGCAGTGATCCATCCCTTGACTCAGTGAGTCGTTTGAAAATGTCTGCTGAGTTGCAGAGTAGATTCACGTTCCCCTGTGCCTCGCTGGTTTTTGCCATTCTTGCCGTACCACTTGGTCTTCAGAATCGCCGTTCCGGAAAGTCGGGAGGCTTTACTGTCAGTATTGGCATCATTCTTTCCTATTATGTGCTGATGTCGGTCATGCGTTCCCTGGCGGAGAAAGGGATCGCTCCCCCGTATATCCTGCTCTGGATACCAAATCTGCTCTTTTTTGTTACCGGTTGGTACTTTCTTCGCTTGGCATCCCTTGAAAAAGCTCTTCCCCGGCTCCAGCTGGAATCGTTTAGCAACATATTGCGGAGATCCTCCTGATATGACCATCATTGATCGCTATATCGGGACAACCTGGCTCCGCCTGCTGCTGCTCTGTCTGGGCGGCTTTGTCGGTATTTATCTGGTTATTGATCTGATAGAGAATATTCCCCGTTTTATTCGTGCGGGGGGGGCTCCGTCAGATATGATGTGCTATTTCCTCTGGAAATTTCCTGAAATGCTCAGTCGCACCGCCACGTTTTCAATTCTCATGGCCACCCTGCTGACACTTGGTACACTGTCGCGGGACAGCGAAATTATTGCTCTCCGGAGTACTGGGGTGAGTCTTGTGCGTATTGCCGTGCCGATGGTGATTCTCGGCTTTATTGCCAGCCTGTTGCTCTTGTTCAATGCCGAAATCATTCTGCCCCAGAGTTACGCGCGGTCGGAACATATCATTAGAGTGAAAATTAAAAAGGAAAAAGATCGTGCCACCTTTCGGAGAAATAATATCTGGTTTCGCTCAGGAGACCAGATATTGCAGGCTCGGCTCTTTGAACCAAAAACCTCGACGTTGAGTGGCGTTATTGTGTGGAAGATTGATCATGCTATGAATCCGATCAGTAGAATCGATGCTGAATCAGCTGTCTACAGCAACGGTCGCTGGAATCTTGTCGCTCCTTTCATGAGAGACTTTCTCACGAAAACCGGGTATGCACCACGACCTGTCGATGGATTGGCGGTGAATCTTAATCTAAAAATTGAAGATTTACAGATTCTGGAAAATGATGCTGATAATATGAGTATTCGTACACTTCATGAGTATGCGATAAATCTCCAGAGAGGTGGGTACCAGGCGTACCGGTACTTGACTCTCATGCACACCAAAATTGCATCACCCTTTGCGGCCTTGGTAATGGTACTGCTGGGAATTCCTTTCGCCCTTCGCAACAGTCGCTCCGGCAGTATTGCGCTTGGTATTGGTGCCAGCATCGGTATCGGTTTTATGTTTTTTGTGGTTAATGCGGTGCTGCTTTCCTATGGTCGCAGTGACGTACTGCCACCGCTGATTGCCGCCTGGGGTGCCAACGGCATGTTCACGGTTGGTGGTATCTGGTTAGCGATGACCGTAAAAGGATGAAGGAAGTTGTTTCTTCCCCCCAAGGAGTCATAATGGTAGCACGAATCGTACTGATGGTGCTGTTCACTCTGTCTATTTCACTTACTTCATCTCCAGCTGCCGGGCCTCCCCTGAAAGCTAAAACTGTCAAGACTCCTCAAATGCCTGCTACTCCCGCTCCATCTCCCGCAATACTCAGTATAATTCCGGCTCAGGCCGAACCGGGGGCACGGGTGTCTGTGTCAGGCACCGGCTTTGGCACCGGTCCAACGGTTTTTCTGGGTGCCACCGAACTGCAGACACAGGCGATTGATGCTACGCAGATTGAATTTACTCTGCCACCCACTACGGCTGCCGGGTTGTATGCCCTGTACCTGAAACGTACCGATGGTACGGGGAGCCGATCGTATAATTTTACGGTTTTTCCGGTGCGCCCCCATCTGCTGTCACTGGAACCGGCTGTCATCAGCTCCTGTGCCTCCGGTGGCGAACGTGAAATAGCAGCCCGGGGACGAAACTATTCTGAACATGCCCAGCTTTATTTTGATGGTTCCGTTCTACCGGCTAAAGTGGTCTCCTCTGAAGTGATAACCTTTCTCCTTCCGGCTGTTGCAGGGGGGCTTCATCAGGTTGTGGTGAAAAACTATCCTGATACCGCTTCCGTGCCGCTGGCGCTGTCTGTTGAAACCAGACCAGATATCGGTCAGGTAACCGTCGGTGATGAACATGTCAATTATTATGAATTGAATATTTATGGAAGAAACTTTAGCCAGAATTCATTCATTCTGGTTGACGGCACACAAGTTGGTGGACAAGGGGGGGAGCGTTTGACTGATCGGGAAAAACTTATTTATCTTGGCTGTACCAAGCTGGTCTATCAACGTCATCCCTATTCCCCCGTTACGAAGGATTTTCGGCTCCAGGTTGTTAATCCGGGAGGGGAGGGGAGCCAAGTGATTACGGTTTCTGCTCCCTGATGCCTTCTCGTTTGACCGAAGCCTAAAAAATTATATTCAAATAGATTGCTCAGAGTTCGCTCTCTGTGTTATTCTATGAGATTCGTGAACCGCAGAGCTCACTCAAGTTCTGTGGTTTTTTATTTCCTCGTAAGGAGCTTTATCCCCTATGATTGCTGCTTCTAATATCACCCTTTCCTATGGCAAACGAACCCTTTTTAAGGACGTCAATATCAAGTTTACTCCGGGTAACTGCTATGGCCTCATCGGCGCCAACGGTGCCGGTAAATCCACCTTTCTCAAGATACTTGCCGGCGAAATAGACGCCGATAAAGGAGACATCATCGTCGGCCCACGGGAACGCATCGCGGTGCTCCGTCAGGATCAGTTCGCCTTTGATGAAGAGACGGTGTTTAATACCGTCATCATGGGACATAAGGTGCTCTATGATGTGATGGTAGAGCGGGAAGCTATTTATGCCAAGGCAGATTTTAGTGAGGCAGACGGGGTTCGTTCCGCTGAACTTGAAAGTGAATTTGCCGAAATGAACGGGTATGAAGCAGAATCAGAGGCTGCAGTGCTCTTGAATGGCCTTGGTATTCCTGAAGAACTTCGTACCAAACAGATGAAAGATCTGGAGCCTGGTGACAAGGTGCGGGTACTGTTGGCACAGGCGTTGTTCGGTAATCCGGACGTACTCCTGCTTGACGAACCGACCAACAACCTGGATCTCAAATCCATAAACTGGCTTGAAGAATTTCTCTTTCGGTTTCCCAATACGGTCATTGTGGTATCCCATGACCGTCATTTCCTCAATCAGGTCTGTACCCATACCGCCGATATCGATTTTGGCAGAATTCAGATCTATGTAGGCAACTACGATTTCTGGTACCATGCCAGCCAGTTAAACTTAAAACAGAAACAGAATGAAAATCGGAAAGTATCTGAAAAAGCAGATGAACTTAAAGCCTTCATCCAACGATTCAGCTCTAATGCCTCCAAAGCAAAACAGGCCACCTCACGCAAGAAACTGCTTGATAAGCTTACCATTGAAGATATGCCCACCTCGTCGCGAAAATACCCCCATGTGGTCTTCAAGCCGGAACGGGTCTGTGGTGATATCATTCTCGAAATACAGGGTCTTACCAAGGAGATTGACGGTGTGAAGGTTCTTGATAATTTCCACCTGATTGTGCGTAAGGGGGACAAAATTGCCTTTGTCGGTGGCAATACCCTGGCACGTACCACTCTGTTCCAGGTTCTTGCCGGTGAGCTTGAGCCGGATAGCGGCACCTTCCGGTGGGGTATTACCATTACAAGTGCCTATTTCCCCAAGGAAAACAGTCAGTATTTCGAGAAGGAAATGACTCTTATCGACTGGCTTGGTCAGTATTCGCCGCCAACTGAGGGTGAGACATTTGCCCGTGGTTTCCTTGGCAGAATGCTCTTTTCCGGTGAAGAAGCCATGAAGAAAACCACGGTGCTCTCCGGTGGTGAAAAGGTTCGCTGTATGCTGTCACGCATGATGCTCACCGGAGCAAACGTGGTAATACTTGATGAACCGACGAACCATCTGGATCTGGAATCCATTACGGCGCTTAACGATGGGCTCATTGCCTTCAATGAGGTTGTACTCTTTGCTTCCCACGATCATGAGTTCGTCTCAACCATTGCCACCCGTATTATTGAAATTACTCCGGGTGGGGTCATTGACCGTACCATGGGCTTTGAAGAGTATCTGGAAAGTGCTGATGTTTCTCAGGAGCGAGACGCATTTTATCACGGTCACGCCGACCTGAGTCTGTAACGGCCTGGTACCTTCGGTGATTTCTCAGTCGTCTCTCTCCATTTCGTGGATTATGCCTGACCTTGAAGAGGAGCGATGGGAATATTTCAATCATCCGGCCAAACAGGAGTGGTACCGTACCAGGTCACTCTCCTGGGAGGCCATTGAATCCGCATTCGCCAGGGGAACGTTGGTAGCATACCCTCGGGCAGCTGTTATCGATACTCTGCCGATAGCACTTTCCTATTCGAGTTACCAGGAGTACCAGACCTATCTGGCACGGGCTAAGCGGGGCTATCGTCTCAATTATACACGGATGGAAGATGCCCTGCAAATGGCTGGGGCACTCACCCTTAAGGCCCCCATCGTACTGGAATGGGGGGGGGAGGGGTTGCTTTTTTCCGGCTACCGGCGTCTCTGTCTTGGCTGGAATTACGGCATGGTACCATCGGTCTGGCTTGTGAACATTTTATCCGGGAGCACATCAAAATGATTCAACTGTCAAATATCACCAGGCAACATGGTTCACAGGTTCTGTTCCGTGAAGCCTCCTGTCAGATTCTTCCCGGTACCCATACCGGACTGGTTGGCCCTAACGGTGCCGGTAAATCGACTATTTTCAGAATTATAGCCGGTCAGGAGGAGCCCGATGTCGGTGAGGTAATCATTCCGAAAAAGACCACCATTGGGTACTTCTCCCAAGATGTGGGGGATATGTCCGGTCGGAGTGCCCTTGAAGAGGTCATGGCAACCTGCGCCGCTACCGTCACATTGGCTGAAGCCATGAATGAGATGGAGGCTGCCATGTGTGAGCCACAGTCAGATGAAGCTATGGCGGCGCTTCTCGAACGGTATGGAACGGCGGTGGAAGAGTTTGAACACATGGCAGGGTACGATCTGGATACCCGTGCCCAATCCGTATTAACCGGTCTCGGCATCGGCCCTGATCGCTATAATCACCCGGTGGAGTCCTTCAGTGGGGGTTGGAAAATGCGTATCGCCCTTGCTGGTATACTGACCCTTAAGCCGGATGTTCTACTCCTCGATGAGCCGACCAACCACCTGGATGTTGAGTCTATCATCTGGCTTGAGGAGTGGCTTGCCACCGAATTTACCGGTGCCCTGCTTATGACCAGCCATGACCGTGATTTTATGAATCGGGTTGTGTCACGGATTATTGAAGTTGCCAACTCTACCATAACAACGTACGGTGGCAATTACGACTTCTATGAGAAAGAGCGGGATATCCGTCGGGAACAGCTGCTCGCCTCTTTTAAACGGCAGCAGGATATGCTTGCCAAGGAAGAAGAGTTCATCGCCCGTTTTGCTGCCAGGGCCTCCCACGCTGCCCAGGTGCAGTCGCGGGTCAAAAAAATAGATAAAATTGAGCGTATCGAAATACCGGCGGAAGAGCGGACGGTGCGCTTTGACTTTGCAGAACCGCCCCGTAGTGGCGATGACGTGGCCGCCTTTGTAGACCTTGGCAAGGTCTGGCTAACCCCCGATGGTAAGGAAAAACCGGTTTTCCATGGTGTCACCGGCATGGTTAAACGGCAAAATAAAGTCGCAGTAGTCGGTGTTAACGGTGCAGGTAAGTCAACGTATCTGAAAATTCTTGCCCATCAGACCGAGCCAACCACCGGCAGTGTGGTGAGCGGTGCCAATGTGGAAATCGGTTACTTCAGTCAGCATGCCATGGAACTGCTGGAACCACGAAAGACTATTTTTGAAACCTTGCAGGATGCCATGCCCCAGGCAACTATCGGTACGATCCGCAATCTGCTGGGAGCGTTCCTGTTTTCCGGGGATACGGTTGATAAGCGCATTGAAAACCTGTCCGGTGGAGAAAAAAGCCGCGTAGTACTGGCAACCATACTGGCACGCCCGGTTAATTTTCTGATTCTTGATGAACCGACTAACCATCTCGATATCCGTTCCCGTGAGATGTTGCTGGAAACCTTGAAAAACTTTAGCGGTACCATCGTCCTCGTTAGTCACGACCGTCACTTTCTCCGTCTGCTGGTGGATCGGGTGTTCGAGGTTGATCATGGGGAGATGCGGGTGTATGAAGGAACTTACGATTACTATCTTTCCAAGAGTCACCAGTTGGCAGGCAACAGGTAATACAAGCACTTTCACTTCAACCATAAGGAGAAGTACCCATGGCCAAACCAAATTATTCATTTGAGAAGCGGAAAAAAGAGCTTGAACGACAGAAAAAGAAGGACGAAAAAAAAGCCCGCAAAAGCGAGCCCACGGGTGATGAGACTGAAGTAACTGAAGAAACAGAAAAAACAGATGATATTGTTTAGATCCTAAACTCCTGAGAAATTAAAAACCGTAGGGGGCGAAGCCAGCGGCTCGCCCCCTACGGTTTTTAATCCCCTCCGACAACGGTAGTGACCGGAACCGAAGGCGCTTTCGCCGGTTTTTTTCTTCGTTTCCGTGGTTTCTTTTTTATCTCCCCTTCGGCTGGTGGGGGGGGAGCGACCGTAGCTGCTATTGGCTTCTTCGCCGGACGCGCGGGTGGTCGTCCACTGTTCTCCGGTCTCCGTCCCGAGCCGGGTTTGTCCCGTTTGACTTCCGGTTGACGCTTTGGCCGTGCCGTACGCACGTAGTCCAGCAGATACAGTTCGTCGTCTGCCCACTCGGTCGGTATTTTTGCCTTGATATATTCTTCAATCGCTTCGAGGAAAAAAGCACCATCCTCATCGGCCAGTGATATGGCTTTTCCTTCTGCTCCGGCCCGAGCCGTACGCCCAATACGATGGACATAATCTTCGCAATCCTGTGGCAGATCATAGTTGATGACATGGGAAACGCCATCGATATGCAGGCCACGGGAAGCCACATCGGTGGCGATCAAGATCGGGAGAGAACCATCTTTGAAGTTATCAAGTATCTTCATCCTCTTGCGCTGTTCCACATCACCGGAAATAACTTTGCAGGGGAAATTGTTGGCATTCAGGAGGTTATGGAGATGTTCCGCCTCTCGCTTGGTATTGATAAAAATCATGGTGCGTGCCATCCCCTCACGGCGCAGCAGGCCGAGGAGCAGGGAAAATTTTTCTTTGCGGGAACAGTGGAACAGCACCTGTTCAACCCGTTCTGCCGTCATGGTTTCGGGTGTTACGGAAACTTTTTGGGGTGAATTCATGAATTCATAGGCCAATTCCATGACCCGTGGATTAAGCGTAGCCGAGAACATCAGGTTCTGGCGTTTCTCAAAGGTGGGCAGTTTCCGGAGGATGAAGCGAAGGTCGGCAATGAAACCAAGATCGAACATGCGATCAGCCTCATCGATAACCAGTACCTCAATCCATTTTAGGCTGTAAATCTTTTGCTTGAGATAGTCGATCAAACGCCCCGGCGTACCGACAATGATATCGGCACCGTCAAGCAGGGCATTCTTCTGTTTCATATAATCAACACCGCCGTAAATTGCCTGGACGGTAAAACCGCAATGGCTGCCCAATTGTTTGGCGTCGGCCTCAATCTGCACCACCAGTTCGCGGGTCGGCGCCAGAATGAGGGCACGTGGTCGTCCGGCGGGAGTCGGCTCTGCCAATAAACGCGTAAAAAGGGATATCAGAAAGGCCGCCGTCTTACCGGTACCGGTTTGAGCCTGCCCCGCAATATCGGTGCCGGTGAGGGTGAAGGGGAGGGTCTGCTCCTGAATGGGGGTACATTCGCTAAAACCAGCTTCAGCAATAGCTTTGAGTACCTGCTCGGGAATGGGAAGTTCATTAAAATGCATACAAAATCCTTTTAGGTCACATCACGTATCTGAATCAATAATACACCATATACTGTGAAGCCCGGTCTGGCAATGGAAAGATGAGGGGAGTGCTCTGATGGTGCCAATCTGTTCTTACCGGAAATGCCAGAAATGCTTTGACAAATAGAAAGCCGTTCCTCTATTATGCCCCTAATATAACTTAAGGATTCTATTACATGCAGGCAGCCCTCAACATAATAGGTGAAGATCTCACGTTGGTTGAACAACAGTTTCGGACCGATCTCCAGTCAGATGTTCCTCTGATACGTAAGGTCGGTGAATATGTGCTTTCCAGTGGTGGCAAGAGAATACGCCCGGCATTACTGTTGCTTTCTGCACGTTTGTGCGACTATGCCGGTACCCAGGCGGTACCCCTTGCCAGCGTAATTGAATTTATTCACACGGCAACCCTCTTGCACGATGACGTGGTTGATAGTGCCACTCTCAGACGGGGACTTGCTTCAGCCAACACCCTCTGGGGTAATGAAGCGTCCGTGCTGGTCGGTGATTTTCTCTTCTCAAAATCATTTTCTCTGATGGTTAACGTGGGGAGCATGGATATACTGAGAATTTTATCCGATGCCACCACGGTAATTGCTGAAGGTGAAGTAATGCAGCTGCTCTGTACCGGTGAAATCGACCTGACGGAACAACAATATATTGATGTGATTCGCTCAAAAACGGCTATTTTAATGTCGGCCGCCTGTGAGTCTGGTGCGGTTCTCGGTGCCGTAGTTGCCGAGCAACAGCGCGCTTTGGCCGAGTATGGTATGGATCTGGGGATCGCCTTCCAGTTGATGGATGATATTCTTGATTACACCGCCACAGAAGAAGAATTTGGCAAAAGTATCGGTCATGACCTTGAAGAGGGCAAAATAACCCTTCCCCTCATAGAGACCTTGCGCCAGTGTAATGACGAGGAAAAATCGATCATAGCCACGGTTGTCGAGCAGGATGAAATGTCTCTGGATGACTTCAGGACAGTATCCGGCATCGTCAAACAGTATGGTGGCATCACCTATACCATTGAGGCTGCCCGGAGGCATATAGAGCGTTGTAAGGTGCATCTGGGCCTGTTTCCCGTTTCACCGGTCAAGGATGCCTTGTGTAGCCTTGCCGACTATGTGGTAACTCGCAGCAAGTAGTCTGTCTTTTAGTCACTCTCCCCGTTTTCCGGAGGTACCATGCGCTCTGCCACTGTTGTCTGGCTTGTCTGCTGTTGTCTGTTACTGGTGGCCTGCTCACCCAAAGATACTCCAAAAGTAACCGGCAACAAAGCACCGTCCGTGGCAAAGGAACTGTTACCGGCTCCGGATATCTCCGTTATTTCAGTAGCGACCGGGCAAACTCTTAAACTGTCAGATTTGAAAGGCAAGGTTGTTGTTCTCAATTTCTGGGCCACCTGGTGCCCCCCCTGTCGTGAAGAAATTCCTTCCATGATGAAGCTGAACAGCCAGATGGCCGGGAAACCGTTTCAGATGGTAGCGGTTTCCATAGATGAAGGGGGCAAACCTGCAGTGGAGGAATTCTTTAAGCGGTCGGGAAACTCCCTTCCGGCCTATATTGACCCCTCGTCAGCCTCGTCCAAGTCCTATGGACTGACCGGGGTCCCTGAAACATTTGTCATTGACAAACAGGGTATGATTGTCAAGAAGGTTATTGGTACCGCCCCGTGGGATGCTCCTGAGGCGGTTGCCTATCTGGAAGGGTTGATGAAGTAGAATGCCGGTTCCCGTTTACTGCACCATGGCTCCCCTATGATTCAGGCTGACGTTTCCTATCTTGGTGCGTTTATTGCCGGGTTACTCTCTTTTTTGTCCCCCTGTGTACTGCCGCTGATACCGTCCTATATCACCTATATCACCGGTATTTCTTTTGCTGACCTGCAGGCCGAGCGACCGTCACACCTCATTCGGCAGAAAACTCTGCTGCACTCCATTGGCTTTATTCTCGGTTTTACCTTCGTTTTTGTCCTGCTCGGTGCGTCAGCAACACTGGTCGGTTCCTTTCTACATGACCATGCCGTAACCATCAGGAGGGTAGGAGGAATTCTGTTGATCTTGTTGGGTGCCCATGTCACCGGCTTGCTGCCTCTTCGCTTCCTCCTCGGTGAAAAACGCATTTCACTTGGTCACAAACCGGCCGGCTACGTGGGGAGTTTTCTGGTCGGTATTGCCTTTGCAGCAGGTTGGACCCCCTGTATTGGCCCCATATTGGCAGCTATTCTGGCGGTGGCTGCAACCGAGGAACATATCTACCAGGGAATCCTCCTGCTGTTCCTCTACTCCATGGGGTTGGGAGTGCCGTTCTTTATCTCATCACTGGCTATGCACCGGTTTCTGCTTGTTTTCAATCGTTTCAAACAATATATTCATTTTTTTGAGCTATTGACCGGTGCCCTCCTGATTCTGGTCGGTATTCTCATCTATGCAAACTGGCTTACCCGTTTGTCAGCTCTTATGACTCCATTTAACAGGTATTTACCGTGAATGCTCACAGCTCACCCCATTCCATTCAGTTGACGGTCGCCCAGCTTGTCGTTACGGAAGCTTTTTATGCTGGTATCCTGGATCTTCCGGTACGTAGATCCTTTACCGCCAAGGGGGCACCCGATCATTTGGTCATTGATATGGCTGGTTTGGCCATCATCTTTGTTGAAGAGCCCGATGTCAGCAGAGCCCATCCGCTGCTTGCCCCCCGTTTCAGCATGTTTCCGAAAGGGATCGGAGTGACCCTGCATTTTGCCGTAACCGCCATTGAGGATATTCGGGATGCCATCATGGAAGAGGGGTTGGAGGTGCTCTATCCGCTTGAAATTAAGCCCTATGGTGTAAAAGAGATGTGGTGTTTTGATCCGGACGGCTATTTGATTGTGCTGGATGAAACGATAACTCCGGTGCAAAAAAAATAACGGCTTTACCGATCCCCCCGTATCAGGCCAAGTTTACCGGCTACCCATCCGGTGGTTGTCCCCTGGATGGTGATGGTCAAGAGAATGGTAATGAAGGTGAGGGCTGCAATCCGTTCACTCCCCGGTATCTTCAGACCAAGCATCATGCCGGCCAGGGCACCCGGGATAACGCCGGTTTCCCTCGTCCAACTCATGAATAACATCTCTTTCAGGCTCCATCGAGCCCGTCGGTCGGGGAGGGCACAGCAGAATACGGTAATTGGTCGTATTACCATCATAAATACCAGAACCAGACAAATACCCGTACCAAGATACTCTTGTATCAGCGTCAGATTGACCTGACTTCCCAGCAGGATGAAGATAAACATTCTCATCATCAGGGAAGTGGTGAGGATAAAATCCTCCAGCTTTTCCCCCTCCCGTGGTTCTATGGTAAAACCAAGCAGTTCCTTATTGCCGACTACGACCCCAAAAACAAAAACCGACATGAAACCGCTGGCGTGAAATCCCTCAGCAATCATATAGGCAGCAAGCACCGACATCAACGTCACCAGCGGGGCATATTCCTGAAGAAAGCCAAAACGCTCATGGGCAATCAGCAGTGCCGCCAGATAGCCAAGTACCGCACCGCTGATAATTCCGATTGAAACGGCAGCTGCCAGTGTACAGAGTGTGACAACCGGGGAGAACATGGCTTCACCACCACGAATCAGCTCCATAATGCTCACCGTTGCGATGGCTCCCATGGCATCGTTACAGGCCGATTCGCTGATTACCGCCTGGGCAACCCGCTCCTTGATGCGAATCTGGGAAAACACCGGTATGAGTGTTGCCGGATCGGTGGAGGCAATGGTACTCCCCAGCAGAAATGCGCTGAGTATCGGCATGCCAAACAACCCCATCGCACAAAAACCGGTGAGCAGGGTCGTTATAAGGATTCCAACGGTAGAAATGATAAGCACGGTAACCCAGACTTCCCGTACTATTTTGAGCCGTATGCTGGCACCACCATCAAAAAGTATATATGAAGAACCAAAAATCAGTATTAGTTGATTGAGGGTGGAGTTAGCCGGTACATCAATGATACCTGTCAACTCAGGTCCGCAGATCAAGCCAGACAGCAGAAAAATCACTACATCGGGCGTCTTAAGGCGTTGAGCTGCATGGCTCCCCACCGTTCCCAGTAAAAGAATTATTCCTATGATCAGGAGAATATGTCGTGCAGAAATTATGGCGGCAGTTTCCATTGTTGTTCAGACCTTGGGATAATGAGATTTTAAACAGCCAGACATTCAATCTGCTCCCCCCAGCGTGTGGAGGTCGTGAGGGGGGAAGTCTTTTCAAACACTGACTGTTGATAATAACAGGATACGTGTTCATTTACTAAAAAAAAGGGTAACTATTAAGCATATGGCACTTTCAAAAAGGCCTGGCATGTAAAGACCGTGCAGAATAGCTTACAAAAAAAGAGTCTGTCACGTGAACAGACTCTTTCATACTACTTACTGAACTCTCTTAGTTACTGCGTAATGATATTCGACGTACTGCGTGCTTTCCACCTCATAAGCAGTGCGGAAAGGGTAACCATCCAGGGCCCAATAATGAGTAGGGCCCCTGTTATGGTGGTAATCACGTGCTCAAGAGGGCTCTGATCTACCATATGGGCGTGAAATAGTGAACCAGCAATCAGCAGTCTCATTGTGACTGCCAGCAACAGGGGGATCCCCGCTGCATAGCAGCAATAGAGATATTTATCTCTATTGGACAATTTGAGGCGGCGTATCAGAAGTATCTGTGCCATGCTGTTTAAAATAACAATAAAATATATTAGCAGATGATCTGACATTTACATCATACCCATAATTCTGGGAAGCCAGATTGACAGGGATGGCCAATAGGTGACAATTATCAAGAAGACAACCATGGTGCCGAGCCAGGGTAAGACGGCTATTGTGAGCTCCGTAATACTTAAGCGCGATATGCCACTGGCCACATAGAGATTGAGGCCAACGGGGGGATGGCAGAGACCTACCTCCATATTGGCATCAATTAAAATACCAAAATGTACCGGGTCAATGCCCAGACGCATGGCGGCGGGGAACAGAATCGGCGCAAATATCAGAATGATCGATGATGGTTCCATGACATTTCCGGCGAGTAACAGAATGATATTAACAAAAATCAGGAAGGTAACCACCCCCAGATCCTTGCCAAGTATCCAGTCTGCCATCATCTGCGGAATATTCTCATGTGACATGAGGAAGGAGAAAAGCACGGCGTTGGTAATGATGTACAACAGCATAGCACTCAGGTTTGCAGAAGAAAGCAGTACCCGTGGCACGTCTTTGAGTGACATATCCTTGTACACGTACACAGAAATAAAGAATGCGTACACGGCTGACATTGCCGCAGCTTCGGTTGCGGTAAAAACACCGGAATAAATTCCGCCAACGATGATAACTACCAGCATTAAGCCCCAGACGCTTGTGCGAAAAGCGACCCATCGTTCTCCCCAGGTTGCCTTGGGAAGACGGGTGTAACCACGCTTCTTTGCGATAAACCAGGTGACAATACAGAGCATAATGGTAAGCAGGATACCGGGAAACAAACCGGCGATAAAAAGGGCACCGATGGAGGTGTTGGTGGCAATGGCGTAGATAACCTTTGGTATTGAGGGGAGCATGAGGATACCGAGGGAACCGGCACAGACAATAATCCCGGCACCAAACCGCATTGGATATCCCTGTTTGACCATGGCAGGTAGAATAATCGAGCCAATGGCAACCACGGTGGCAACACTGGAACCACAGACAAGAGCAAACATCGCACAGGCCATGATACCGGCCAGACCGAGTCCGCCGTGCCAGTGACCGATCAGGCTGGTGGCAAATTTAATCATCCGCTTGGCAACACCACCATGGGTGAGGAAGTTACCGGCAAGAATAAAGAACGGAATTGCCATGATCTCGAATTTTTCAATGCCGGTGAACAGCTTCAGGGCAACCGCCTCGATGGGCACATTGGTCATGAGAAACAGAAAGGTCAGTACGGTCAAGCCAAGCGCGATTGAAACCGGAATACCGGTCAGCATGAGTGCCAGGAGCAGACAGAAAACAATACCAACATTACCAAAGTACCAGGAGATGCCGAGCAGAATGGTTGAGAGGCTGATAAGCCAGATGGCAGCTTTCGGTTTTGTCATGGGGGTCATGAAGTTAACAGTTTCAGGTGAACTCATTTGACACCCCCTTTAATAATTGAGTCATCATTAATCGTCTCTTCATCGAGGCCGTCAACATGAGCCTGATTGTGAGACGGTAATTCTCCGGTGCGTATAAAGTTCCACATAACCTGGAGAAAACGGAAGCACATCAGGTAGGATCCCAAAGGTACGGCTGAATAAATGATCCAGGTTGGCCATTCAAGGTCAGGCGATGTTGGCCCCTGAGGAACATCACCTACATCCATTCCCATGAGGGTAAAGATGGCATAATGCATACCATTTTCCCAGACAAAACGGGCACCAAGGGTACCTATGATTCCAGTGAAGGTGGCACCGCCAATAAGAGCAATCAGGACAGCTTTTTTCCGCCATTCGGTCGGTAATTGGTTGACAAGTACGTCAACACCCACATGGATCCCCGAACGAACCCCATAGGCGGCACCGAATTTAGCCATCCAGACAAACATATAGATACAGAGTTCCTGTGCCCAGCTGAAGTTAAGCGAAATGAGCCAATTTTGTAATCCTGGAATCGGAATGCCGGAAGCGTAACGATGGACAACTGCGCAGAAAATGATAACAGTGGCTGCACCTATGAGAAAAGTGATTATCCACTCTTCAAGATGATCAAGGAATTTGAGCATGACATATCTCCTGATTGTAGGAAGAGTTAACGTCCTGATGTGAAGAAAAAACCGGAGCTTCAGGAATTGTATCCTGAAGCTCCGGTGAACGTGCCTTATTTTTCAGGGTTATAGCCGGTTTCACGATACACATCTTTAACCAGATCGGCTCCAATGCGAGCCATATGTTCTTTATGGGCCTTATCCATATTTTTCTTCCAGACAGCCCGCTCCTGGGGAGTAAGGGTGACAAACTGGGTGCGCCCTGATTTTTTCACAGCTGCCAACGCCTCATCATTATCTTTTTTGGCAACATCGTTGGCAAACTTGGTGGCATCTTTCATGCACCCCTCAAGAATGGTACGCAGGTCTGCGGGGAGCGAACCCCAGAATTTTTTGTTGACGATGACCGCATAACCCAGATAACCGTGATCGGAAAGAGTTGCATATTTCTGCACTTCGTACATTTTCTGAGTATAGAGATTTGATGGTGGATTTTCTGTGCCGTTGGCTACGCCGGTTTGAAGGGCCTGATACACTTCAGAAAAGGCAATTACCTGGGGAATCGCCCCCATGGAGCGCATTTGTGAATCAAGAACTTTGGAAGACTGAATTCTCATTTTCAAGGCTTTAAAGTCATCGGGGGTTCTGAGCGGTTTATTGGCACTCATGACCTTGAAGCCGTTGTCCCAGTAAGCCAACCCTTGTATGCCTTTCGGCTCAAGTTTTTTAAGCAGTTTGGCACCGACCGGTCCCTGCGTCACCTTATGAAGCTCCTGATAGTTACTAAACAGAAAGGGGAGGTCAAATACCTCAAATTCTTTCACACCAAGGGGGGCAAATTTGGCAAGTGATGGTGCCAGCATTTGAACAGCACCGAGCTGAAGTGCTTCCATCTCCTCTTTGTCTTTGTAGAGCTGACTGTTTGGATAGACCTCAACTTTGACTCTCCCCTTGGTTCTCTCATCAACAAGTTTTTTAAAATAATCTGCGGCCTGTCCCTTCGGTGTGTTCTGGGCAACAACATGACTGAACTTGATGACGATCGGTGCCGGCGCGGCGATAACCACCGATGGTACGGCCAGTAGTGCTGTTGCAACTAACAGATTCTTGATACGCTGATTCAGCTTCATTAAGTGTTCCTCCTTGAGATGGGATAACAGTGTTCTGTTTTGTTGTATCCAGCGAATTATTAAGCAATGATTGTACCAAAAATCCTGTAACTTTAAGCTCATGATATGTTGTGTGTTTTATTGTGTGGGGCACTTTGAAAGGGGAGGGAGGAGGGATTGCTGGCTAAATTCCGCCAGTAATATGGCGAGAATCAGCCAGCAGATAGTAAATTGAATCATTAAATGAATTGAACCGGTATAGTGGGGAAAACGGTACCACCTGCAAAAACTGCCTTACCCTTTTGGTCATCGGAATTGATCTTGGTTTGTCCCCCTTGTTCACCCAAATACTGATCAAATTATTACCGAAGCTGACATCTTTACTCTCAAGGTTTTTTGCTTCTGACAACCTCATTCCGGTATCCAACAGCAATTCAATCAAATCTGCTACCTCTGGGAAATCATTACCCTGTTCTCTCAGCAACAGACAGACCTATCTGCAGCTCTTCTACTTTTTGAATGCGGGTAATTCTGTTTGTATTCTGTAAGCTTTTTACAAATTTGCATAACTCTATCAGTGCTGATATTATACGTCTTTGATATTTCTTTCATCTCCATCGTATATGCAGACTCTTCCAGTTAATGTATTACCGGAGTGGGTAAAATATCCATGTCCGCTTGCAAGATCACTATCATCATTGCCATTCCATCTGAAACGGTATTTGTTATCAACCTTCTCGATATCCATATACCCATCAACACAGACAGGAGTCGCTTGAACAAAATCAGCGACAAGGGGTGGTGTATATAGCTCAATTGTCAAATAACAAGGTTTATAGCCGAATTTGGAGGTCACTTTTTCTAAAGCTCGACTCTGATTTTAGCTAAAATTAAAATCGGCTCCAGTTTCGCTGAATAACGAAATATTACGTCACGGATTCAGGATAGTTACTACAGATCACTATTTACTTTAGCCATTTTGCTAATGTATTTGCTAGAACATCCTTTTTCAGCGGCTTAGGTATATAATCATCCATACCGACGCTTAAGCAAATATCCCGGTCATTGTCCAGAACATTGGCTGTTACGGCGATAATTGGTACATTGTGATTCAATACTTTTGAGTCAGGATCACGGATCATTATGGTGGCCTCCAAGCCATCCATGACCGGCATCAGGCAATCCATGAGCACAAGGTCGTATTGATATACTTCAAGGGCTCTGACAGCGTTTAACCCGTTCTCAACAATGTCGATCTGGTAGCCAAGTTTGCCGAGCAAATGCAATGCGACCTTTTGATTGACGACGTTATCCTCTGCATACAGGATGCGAACTTCATGATCGTCATCTTTTTGCACAGTCATAATTGTCGTGTTGGGCAAACCTACTGTTTCACCAGTGGTCAGAATTTCAGAAGACACGTGAACTTTTTCGGTATCCTGAAGCTGTATCTCGCTCATGCCTTGCTTTTCAAACATGGCAGTAAACCAAAAAGTAGATCCGGCTCCCAGTGCACTAGCTACTCCAATGTCACCTCCCATGATGTAAGTGATTTGTTTACAGAGTGCCAAGCTAATGCCCAACCCATCATGTTTCCGGATACTTGATCCATCGACCTGCGTGAACGGAGCAAATATACGCTCACAATCTGACTCCTGTATCCCTATGCCCGTATCTTTTACCTCAAAATAAAGTACAACCAGTCCCATCTGATCAATTCGGACACTTATATTAAGATCAACCCTGCCTTCATTAGTGAATTTAATGGCATTACCTAAAAACTTTGATATGACCTGTAATAGTAGTTTGGGGTCACCAATAAGATACTGTGGGACGTCTGCAGGTATCTGATATTGTAAGCAAAGCCCTTTTGCGTTTGCAGCGTTGGTATTGGTCTGTATCGCACTTTTAATTACATCTGTTAGTCGCCACAGTAATCTGAATCGTTAGGGGAGAATTTTTTCACAATAAGTTGACAAGAACGAATCTATTGCCGGATTATCTGGACCTTCTCAAGAGGTCCATTTTTTGTATCTGGAAACAAGGCGGGCGGAGAGTTCTGGCAAACTCTCCGCCCTGTTTACAACCGGGGGTGTT
>CAIRBT010000109.1 GCA_903876875.1 uncultured Geobacteraceae bacterium | reverse complement strand
TATCGGGCCGGCTACTCCTGTTTGCCCTGTCTGTCCGGTTGCACCCGTACTGCCAGCTGGTCCAACGGCACCAGTTTCACCTGTCGGGCCAGCCACTCCTGTTTGTCCTGTCTGTCCGGTCGTACCCGTACTGCCAGCTGGTCCAACGGCACCTGTTTCGCCTATCGGGCCGGCTACTCCGGTTTGCCCTGTCTGTCCGGTTGCACCCGTACTGCCAGCTGGTCCAACGGCACCTGTTTCGCCTATCGGGCCGGCTACTCCGGTTTGCCCTGTCTGTCCGGTCGTACCCGTACTGCCAGCTGGTCCAACGGCACCTGTTTCGCCTATCGGGCCGGCTACTCCTGTTTGCCCTGTCTGTCCGGTTGCACCCGTACTGCCAGCTGGTCCAACGGCACCAGTTTCACCTATCGGGCCGGCTACTCCGGTTTGTCCTGTCGGTCCGGTTGCTCCTGTGGCACCGTTTGTGCCAGCAGCCCCCGCCGCTCCGGTTAAACCTGTTAAACCGATAGGCCCGGTTGGGCCAATTGGCCCTGTTAAACCCGATAAACCTGTTAAACCGGTTAAACCGGTAGGCCCCGTAGCACCCGTAGCACCTGTAAGCCCCTGCGCGAACAGTAACATGTATTGACTCAGCGTGGCTCCGCCAGAGAGGGTGAAGCTGGTGGTGTAGTCTGTTGGTGTTGCATAAGAGAGCGGAGTATAAATCCTTACGGCTGAATTTGGTCCAGTGATGGTAAGTTTCGGGGTGTCATTCCCAATGATGACCGAACCGGCTCCTGTTCCGTCATTACCGGCACTGAGCACAAAGCTGCCCCTGGTCGTGGTAAGAGCTGCTGAGAGTATGTTTACATTGCGTCCTGCGATTGCTGCGAAGTTCCCATCGGTTATCGTAATGGCGGTAAGTGGGTAAGTGTCATTTTTTACGATATTGACATCGCCTCCTGCGGTTGCCACAAAGTTGCCACCGGTCGACGTTATGGGCGCATGTATGGTTACATCCCGAAAGGCTTTTAGTGTCAAGGTCGTTGAAGAAGGGGTAGGCGTCCAGCTCAGTGCCTCATTGACAAAGATATAGCCATTGCCGGCAGTTGTACCGTACATGTTTGTTGCCGAATTTGTGCCGGTCACTTCCGTACTGATGGTGATACTGTTGGTTACCAGATTTGCGGATAGTGTCGTGCCGAGGATGTCTCCCCCCGTGCCGATAGTGAAATCTACCGGGTCAAGCAGCCAGGTACCGGATTTGCCATGAGCAGATTGGGTGGTAACGGTTGTCGCTTCGGCAACTTTGATATGTGCCGCAGAGGTTTCTATGAAGCCGCCATCTCCGCTGTTGGGAGCCGAGGCATCGAGTGTGCCATCGACGTTGACCGTGCCGTTGAGCATGCCGCCCAGGAGTTTTATCGTGCCGTTATGGTTTTCAATGGTATGCGCTTCAATTATGCCGGTGTTGTTGACAACGCTTTGCAAAAGATTGCCCGCCGCCTGGGTAGTCAGCAGAACCAGGCCACCGTCGGCACGAAGCAGACCGCCGTTTTGAATGAGTGCATTGATGGCACCTTGATTCACTGTCACGTTGAGCAGGCCATCGCCCGCTACGTCAAGCGTGATGGCAGTACCGGCAGCGAGCGCCACCGTCCCTAATTTTGCCGCGATTACCCCGTTGTTACTAATAGTGGCACCCAATAGAGCGATATAGCTACCGTCGCAATTGGTTGTGATCAATCCTTGGTTGCGGATCGTACCGGTGCCGCTACCGTTAAATAGATACGAGCCGGACATGAAGTTACTGTCGGTCATGGCAAGTGTTGAGGCAACAAAGCCACCGACATTAACCGATGCTCCCTGACCAAACAGGATGCCGTTCGGATTTAACAAAAACAGTTTGCCGTTGGCTGCGAGGGTGCCTAAAATGTTTGAAGGATCTGAACCGAGCACCCGGTTAAGCGCCACCGAGCTGCTGCTTGGCTGTACGAACTGGACAGAGTCACGCAGGCCGATGGCAAAGGTCTGCCAGTTAATCGCCACATTTGGTGTTGATTGGGTAATAATCATACGATCTGAGCCGTTGCTGATGGATGCACTTCCTGCCGTTATGGTTCCGCCCGTTGGCAGTGCAGAGGCAGGTGTACCCATTATGGCGAGCAGGCAGCTCGACAGGGCAAGTACCAGGGGGAGCTGGGTGCCATGGGGAGTAGTTGTTCCCGTTGTGCAGGGTTTTTTTTTTGAACTGGTAGCCGTTCCAACACTCTTGCTTTGGAATAATGAGAATATGCTCATGACGTATGTGCCTTGTGAGAGGTCTGGTTTTGCATTAAGCAACTCCACCTAAAAATACTTGACAAGCTGAACCCAGAATCGCTCTGGTGCATCCGGTGCTGACGTTGCGTTGCCCGTACCGAGTTTCCGGGCGTAATATGCTCTCACCGCAAAATTGTTGTACTTCTCCCAGGTGATGCCAAGCCCGGCACCCTGTACTGTTTTGTCGTTTGGTTCGTTGGTCCACGGATTCTTGTTGATGGTTGCTGTACCGCTATCGGCAAAAGCAATCAGATGAATCTGGCCCGGCAGGTGCTCCGAAAAGGGGGGGAGCAGCAGTCGTGCTTCCAGATTCAGTATAAAGCCCTGGTCGGCGAACGCTTCTCCTTCAGGGTAGGCCCGTACGGCGTACATGCCTCCCAGTTCGATCTTTTCAGAGACATCAAGATTTTTTAATGCGATCTGCCCATTAATGGCTGCATAGAGTGAGAGGGACTCCGTTACGTTCTGTAGTCGTGCGGCTCGATAGCTGAACTTGTTATATTGTCCACTACTCTGTGCCGTTAGCACGTCGTAGGCGTAGGGAGAGGGGGTCTGAATAGCGATGGTTCCGGTTGTCCAGGTGAGCGAATAACTGCTTTGTCCCCCCCCGAAATAGCCGTCCCGTTGGTCACCCGAGAGGCTTAGCATTATTACGCGTGCCGTCTTATCGGTGACGGTTGAAGTCGAGTCAACCTTGTCTTGAAAAGCCTTGTCATCGAAGGCAAGCTGGAGACCAAGATTGTTGTCGTAGGAGCGGAGTAGAGGGTAGGAGCCAAAGATGCTCATAATCTGTGCCGTACCATGTGCGTGCAGAGCTTTGAACTCCTCTCCAAGCTGGTATCCCAGTATGCTGTAAGCGGCACCAATGGTGGCGTTGCCGGTTTGTAGCTGATAGGAGGTGCGGATATAGTACAAATCTGCGTTTGAAACGAGGGTGCGCAGTGTGGCAACGTCGCCGAGCCCCATGGTGTTGTTGAGGTTTACGGTGGTTCCCAGGCGGTACGCACCGGTGTAACGATTGCCGGCATTGTCGGCTTCAACGCTTCCGGTCACCTGTTCCGCCGGTGAAATATCGACAATCAGATCGGAGGCACCAATGGAACTGCCAGGAATCAGAGTTGACTTCACAACGATACCGGGAAGGTCGGAGAGGAGCAGAAGACGGTGTTCAAGGGGAGCGGAGTTTATGGGGTCACCGGTGCTGAGGCCGGAGAGAAGGGAGTGGGCAAGGTTCTCGGAGAGCTGGGTTTTGTTATGCAGTGCTATCTCTCCGTAATGCCCCTCGATGATGCTGATAATAACGGTTCCCTTGGTAATCTCCTGGGTAGCCAGGTAGGCGAAGGCGACAAAATAGCCCTGTTTATGATAAAAATTCGTGATTTTTAATGCCATTTCCCGCAATTCAGCGAGCGTAAGCTCACGCGGTGGTGTAAAGCCGGTGATTGCGAGCAGTTGTGGCTCGGAATACAGCGCGTGTCCGGTTATACGAAGCGACGTAACCATGATGGTGTCATGCTCCGGCACCGCTGCCGCTGCTGCCTGTTCCAAGGGGGTGGGGAGTTTCGGAGCCGTTTTGTGGGTGGAAGGGGTGGGGGGGATCTGGAGCATTTGCTCTCCCGCGTGGGGCGGGTCGGCGGCAATGGCGTTGAAGCTCATGCTTGATAACAGTCCCATACATATAATGATGTTCCAATATGCCCGCATTAATTCCGCCATTCGTTATGTATAACGTTACCTGATAGCCTGTAATTTCGCATCCCAACTTGGGGCGGATTCAGCCACCGTTGACGGTGGTTTTTACCTTTTCAGTCTGGTTACTTGCTTCAAAAACAGCTGCGAACTTTTCATGAATATTTTTGAAGGCCGCCAGTACCTTTGGATCAAAATGCTCGGGAAGGGTGCGGCCATCTCCTTCAATTATGATGCGGCATGTGGTGTCGTGATCGAAGGCAGGTTTGTAGCAGCGGGCATTACGAAGGGCATCATACTGGTCGGCGAGATTCATAATGCGCCCTTCGATGGGAATCTGGTGCCCGGTGAGGCCAAAGGGGTAACCGCTGCCGTCATAACGCTCATGGTGACTGAGAGCGATCCTGTCTGCCATACTCATGCGTTGATGGCCACCAATTATTGTTGAACCATGCAGGGTATGCCTCTTCATCTCCACCCATTCGCTGTCGGTGAGTTTTCCCGCTTTTTTGAGAATGGCAGCCGCTAGGTGGATTTTTCCAACATCGTGTAATGCCGCCTGAATCCTGATATCTTGGGTAAACGTATCAGGCATGTTGAGCTGTTGGGCAAGAAGTCCACAATAATTTCCGACGCGCAGGATGTGATCCCCTGTGTCTTCATCGTTTGCTTCCGAGGCACGGGCCAGGGCAAAGACCGTATATTCAAATGCCGACGCAGTGTCCTTAATCTGTGCTGCAAGAGATCTCAGGAACAGGCTCTGGATTACCACGCTCCGTAACACGCTGGCATCATAGCTGGTGACTTCTCGCCCGTAATTAAGGGCAGTGAGGCAGAAGCTCTCTGTTGCATAGCGGGCCATGTTTGTGACGGTGATGCCGTGGGCAGTCAATTCAGCAACAAGTTCAGGTGCCGCCATTTTTACATCAGCTTCATTATGAAAGGTCATGAGGGGACTTTTGACCGGAGCAAAAACGAAGGTATCGTCAATATTCATTGTCATACTACTTCTTCTACTATCCAGAGCGAAAGCATCATAGCGGAACCATTGATACTCTGCCTGATCCACCATACCTATGACGACGACCTGTGGCCCATTGGTAAACCCTGCTCCCTTGCCGATAAGATGCTGCACAATGCTGTCAATTTTTTGTAGTAATACAAAATTGAAGGGATCAAAGCTGCAGATGATCTGTTCAGCAAACATACTCAGCCCCACTATGTTGTCGTAGGCAGCGTGGAGACGGTTGTTCAGTATGTTAACGTGTACCAGCATTTTGATCCTGGCAAGTACTTCTGAGGCGTTGAACGGTTTGGTAATGAAGTCATCTGCTCCGGCTTCAATCCCCTTGATACGATGTGCTATGTCCGCCAGAGCAGTGATCATAATAACAGGCACCGTATCTTGCGTCGTATCAGCCTTGATGCAACGGCAGACCTCAAAACCGTCCATTTCCGGTAGCATGACGTCAAGAAGGCAGATGTCGATAGATTCGGTTCTGATTTTCTCCAATGCTTCCACGCCGTTTTGGGCTTTGAGCACTTCATAGCCACGGGGGGACAGCATGGCCTCCAGCAGACTGAGATTGAGAGGTTCGTCATCGACGCAAAGTACCCGTATTGCAGGCTGATTCATTGCAGTACTCCCGGTTCAACGACCATGGGGCTGTTTTTACTGTTGGGCAGTTCCGGCTGTTGCTGGTGTGCTCTGGAAGCGATGGCGCTTTCCACCAGATTGATGAAATTTTGCGTTGAAAGACTCCCTTTCTCGGCAATCCGCCAAACCTTTTCAGTCAAGCGTGTCCGGTTGCCGGTCGAGAGATCCATGGCGGTTAGTATCAGAATCGGTACATCCCTGGTCGCATTGTCATCGTGAAGTTGATCGACAACATCAAACCCATTGACGCCGGATAAAATCAGATCCAGCACGATCAAGTCCGGTTTGTTACGTCGTGCCATCTCAATGCCGTTTTGTCCGGTGTTAGACCATAAAACACGATATCCTTTGGTTTGCAGGGCATTTTTGAGAGCAGAAATCTTCAGAAGATCGTTCTCAATTAACAGCACAACATGGCAACTCCCCGGGGGGGTGTCAGACGGTTCAAGAGAGATGACCTCTGCTGCCGTCTGGGTGAGCGGAATCGTCAGGCAGAACTTGCTTCCCATGCCGATTTCACTTTCTACCCAGACCCTGCCGCCGTGGAGTTCAACAAGTTGTCTGGTGAGAGCCAGGCCGAGACCGGTACCTTCAAAACCTTTGGTATAGACCGCCTCAAGCTGAGTAAACGCTTTGAAAAGTCGTGGTATATCCTCACCTTTTATACCGATGCCGGTGTCGGCAACGGCGATCTTAATGAAATTACCCTCTTGCATGGCGCTTATGTTTACGGTGCCACCGATGGGGGTGAATTTGACGGCATTTGAAACCAGATTGAACATGATCTGTTTTAATTTCCTCTGGTCAGCCTCAATATTTGTATCAGCTTCCGGTGCCAGATCAATGCGGAGGTTGATGGTGCCTTTTAAAGCCTTCTCCCTGAGCATCATCAGTGAAGCTTCCAATAATTCCCGAAGTGAAAAGGTACTGAGATCGAGCTCCATTTTACCCGACTCCACTTTAGAAAGGTCGAGGATGTCATTGATCAGCGAGAGCAGGTGTCTGCCGCTGGTAAGAATGTTGGTGACATAATCATGTTGCTTTTCATTGATCTGGCCGAATAATTGGTCTTGCAGTACCTCGGAGAAGCCGATTATAGAGTTGAGCGGAGTGCGCAGTTCGTGGCTCATATTCGCCAGAAACTCCGATTTTGCCAGGTTGGTTTTTTCTGCAACTGACCAGGCGTTTTCAAGCTCGACATTCTTTTCCTGCAGTACCTGGTTGAGGCGTTTTCGCTCGGTTACGTCACGGGCGGCGGCAAACACCCCCTGCAGCTTTCTGTCACGGTCGTAGAAGGTCGTTGCGTTGAAGGAAACAACGGTTTCTTTGCCATCTCTGGCTCGTACCGTGAGTTCGTAGTTAGTAACTTTCTTTTCGCTGAGTACCAGTTTAATGCTGGTTTCCGCCTGGTCCGGGTCGGTAAACGATTTTTTGAAGGGAGCACCGATTAATTCATCGCGGGTGCAGCCGGTGAGCACCTCCATCTGTTTGTTGACATCGGTGATAATGCCGGAGGGGTCGGTGGTCATGATCGCATCAATATTACATTCAAACAGGGAACGGGTGTAGAACTGATGGTCACGCAGCCGCTGGCTCAGTTGCATCTGTTCTGCTTCAATCTGCTTGCGTGCCGTATTGTCAGTGCCGATCAAGAGATAACCGATGATGGTGTCCTGTGCGTCACGCAGAGCCGTGACCGAGACGACCGCCGGAAAACAACTGCCGTCTTTGCGGATATAGGTAAGTTCGTAGATGTCTTCTATGCCTCGGGATGCTTTAAACACCAAGGCCTCGAAACCGGGAGTAATGGGGGTCTCAAGCTCGGCACTCAGTGCTTTTGCCCGTGCAATTACTTCCTGGGGGTCAGAAATGTCGGCCGGTGTGATCTTGTTCATCACTTCGGCAGCGGTATAGCCGAGCATCCGCTCGGCACCGACGTTAAAAATCTGGATAACCCCCTTTGCATCGGTGGCGATGCTGGAAAAGTTGGCACTGTTGAAGATAGCACTCTGGAGTGCTCCCGCTTTCAGCAACGCCTCTTCTGCCTGCTTGCGGGCGGTGTTGTCAGTACCGATCAGCAGATAGCCGATGATGGTGTCCTGATTGTCGCGCAGGGCCGTGACCGAGACGACCGCAGGAAAACGGCTGCCATCTTTACGGAAATAGGTCAGTTCATAGATGTCCTCGATACCGCGTGACGCCTTGAACACCAAGGCTTCAAAGCCGGGAGTTATGGTCGTTCCCAGCTCGATACTCAATGCTTCGGCCCGGGCGATGACTTCCTGGGGATCGGAAATGTCGGCCGGTGTGATCTTGTTCATGACTTCGGCAGCCGTATAACCGAGCATCCGCTCGGCACCGACGTTAAAGATCTGGATGACCCCCTTTGCATCGGTGGCGATACTGGAAAAGTTGGCACTGTTGAAAATAGCACTCTGGAGTGCTCCCGCTTTCAGCAACGCCTCTTCTGCCTGCTTGCGGGCGGTATTGTCGGTGCCGATCAGCAGATAGCCGATGATGGTATCCTGATCGTCACGGAGTGCGGTGACCGATACAACGGCGGGGAAACGACTGCCATCCTTACGGAAATAGGTCAGTTCATAG
>CAIRBT010000108.1 GCA_903876875.1 uncultured Geobacteraceae bacterium | reverse complement strand
GTCGCGAAAATTCGGCTGGGCGAGAGCAGATTTCGACGATTTTGAAGGTCAATAGTCGTTCTATTGACCGAAAAAGCGGTGAAATATGATCCGTTCAGACGGATTTGCAGCAGATTCCTCCTAAGTCCGACAGGCTCCTAGTGTCAGGCTGTTGGAGCAGACCTTGGGGCACCTCACGGTGATCAGGCTGTACAAGTGGCGCGAGAATCATTATAGTAGTCACATTATACAGAATCAAAGTCACTGTAATGCTACGGGGGGACTCTGTGATCGAAGCCGGAATTGATGGAGAATTTCTTAAAACGCTTACCATATTGTACGTTGAAGATGAGGACGATATTTTTGAACAGGTCGTCAAGCTGCTCAGCAAAAGGTGTATGACCCTGTTGACCGCCCGCAATGGCCTGGAAGGGCTGGAGGCCTATCGGAGTCATACACCGGACATCATTCTCACTGACATTAATATGCCGATTATGGACGGACTGACCATGGCGGAAGAAATTCACACCATTGACTTCTCGGTGCCCATTATCGTGATGACGGCTTTTGAGAAGGTCAGCCTACTGAAACAGGCCATAAGTATCGGCATTCATACCTATCTGACAAAGCCGGTCAGTCGAAACGAGCTCTCCGGCAAGCTTCTTGATTGTGCCCACCGGTTACGAATTGAACATGACCTCAAAAAGAGTACTGATGTGCTCAGAAAGTTGGAACAGGCCATCAAGCAATGCTCTTCCGCCATTGTTATTACGGACAAAACGGGAGTAATCGAATTTGTTAACAAGAGTTATACCGAACTTACCGGTTACCGTGCCGATGAACTGGTGGGGCAGAACCCGCGTCTTCTTAAATCCCGGAATACTCCCCACGAAACGTACGCCGCTTTGTGGGGGGCAGTGACCCGTGGCAAAGCATGGGGAGGAGAGCTGCAGAATATACGTAAAGATGGTTCACTCTTTTGGGTTACTACCGTCATTTCACCCATCTACGGCGAGGGGGAAATTAGCCATTTTATTGCAACCCAGGAAGATATTTCAGAAAAGAAACAGCTGACAGAAATGCTGGTACATTCTCAAAAAGTTGAATCCATCGGCCAACTTGCCGGGGGGATGGCCCATAATCTTAATAATACGCTCTGTGTTATTAACGGTTATGCGGCGTTAATGAAAATAGCCGATGACCTGACGCCGGCGCATAAAAACAACGTCAAAAAAATCATGGAAGCATCGGCACAGGCGAGTGCGCTTACCCACAGCATGCTTGCCTACAGTCATAAGCAGGTGTTGAAGCAGAAGGTTCAAAATATTAATGAGCTGGTGACGAAGACCGGTGAGTTTATCAGACATCTGATACGGACTGACATTGAATTTACCTGTACCCTGTCAGAGGTGCCCCTGCTGGTAAATGTCGATGGGGGACAGCTTGAGCAGGTACTCATGAACATGTCCACCAATGCCCGTGATGCAATGCCGGACGGTGGTGTACTCCATATTAGCGTTGTGCAGGGGGTCATGAATGACCAGGACACTGATCGGTTGACCAAGCCGTGTGCCATTATTTCAGTGACCGATAATGGTTCCGGTATGGACGAAGAAATAAGAAAGCGTGTTTTCGACCCATTTTTTACCACCAAAGAGGTTGGGAAAGGTACCGGTCTCGGGATGGCCATGGTCTTCGGTATTATCAGACAGCATGGTGGCTATATTGATGTTCAGAGTGAACCGGGTGCTGGCACGAAGTTCAGCCTCTATCTCCCGCTGGTTTCACATGCAATGGCGGCGTCATTGAGCGATGAAGCAGAGGTGGGGTGTGCTCGTGTTCAAAAGAAACAGAGGACGATACTGGTTGTCGATGAAGATGACACTGCTCTTGAAATGCTTCGCCGGTTACTGACGAGAGTTGGCTATCGGGTGATTACCGCCCACAATGGTAAGGAGGCGGTGGAAACGTTTCGTGGCATGAAAGATGCTATCCATCTGGTGATTTCCGATATGCTGCAAGAGGCGGGGGGGAATGGTCTGTATGAGGGCATCCGAAGCCTCTCTCAAGCCGTACCTTTCATCTACCTCACCAATCATCCGTTTGATGTGGTTACCACATCTGGAGAACAGGATGGCTGCGACGTCTTCATCAAGCCCCTCAGGCCGGCTCAGTTGCTAGGCCGCATTGACGAGATTATATGAAAGTAGCTCTTACTACGGCAGCCACTTGGTCAGCATAGCCGATAAGGTATCTTTTTTTACCGGCTTTGCCAGATAGTCGTTCATGCCAACACTCAGGCAATGTTCCCGGTCATTGTCCAGCACATTCGCGGTGACGGCAATAATGGGGATGGCGTGATTCAGCACGTTTGAATCATGATTGCGGATCATTTTTGTGGCCTCCAGGCCATCCATTACCGGCATGAGACAATCCATTAACACGAGGTCATACGGGACGGTTGCCAGTGCATTGAGTGCTGCCTGGCCATTTTCTGCAATATCAGTGTGGTAACCAAGTTTGCCAAGTAGATTTAAGGCAACCTTTTGGTTGATTACGTTGTCTTCCGCATAGAGGATACGCACTTCGTGTGGTTCCTCGGTCACCTCGGGTGCGCTTGGTATCGGTGCTACGTCTGCGGTCACCTGCAGGGTAGCTGTTTCTGCTGCATCTGGTGTGATGTCGGTATGATGAAGTTCTGTTTCGTGGCTATCCCGTTTTTCAAACATGGCAGTGAACCAGAAGGTGGAGCCTGCCCCCACTTCACTGGTGACGCCTATATCACCCCCCATGAGATAGGCGATTTGCTTGCAGAGTGCCAAGCCAATCCCCATGCCGTCATGTGTGCGAGTACTTGAACCGTCGACCTGGGTGAATGGTTCAAAGATGTTCGTGCAGTCGGATTCTTTGATGCCAATGCCCGTGTCTTTTACTTCAAAATGAAGTACGACCAGTCCCATTTGATCTATTTTCACACGAATGGTAAAATCAATTCTGCCAGTGGTGGTAAATTTAATGGCATTACTTAAAAACTCTGAGATGACCTGTAACAGTAGTTTGGGGTCACCGGTAAGATGCTGGGGGACCTCGGGAGGAATCTCGCAGTGTAGGCAAAGTCCTTTTGCCTGTGCAGCGTTGCTCTGAGTCTGTAGGGCACTTTTAATTATATCATTTAAATAAATGTCTTTAATTTGCTGCGTGAGTTTGTATTTTTCCGTGCTGGCATAATCAAGAATATCGTCAATAACATTCATCATATGTTCACTGCTTTTACGGCATATTTCAGCAAACTCATGCTGTTCACTTGTCAAATTGGTATCAAGCAGTATCTGGATCATTCCCATAACGCCGTTCATCGGGGTACGAATTTCGTGGCTTATGGTGGCAAGAAACTCACTTTTCGCTTTGCTACCGGCTTCGGCCAATTCCTTGGCGCGGAGCAATGCAGCTTCCAGTTTTTTGTGCTCTGTCACATCTTCCTGGGTCGCAATGTAATGGGCAATAACGCCATTTTCGTAGATGGGTGAAATAATTGTGGTAACCCAAAAATCAGTGCCATCTTTACGCCTGTTCCGGAGCTCCCCACTCCACGCTTGTCCACTCGTGATGTCACTCCATAAACTGGCATAGATTGCGGTCGGAGTATTCTCCGATTTAAGCATTCGGGGGGTTTTACCAACAAGTTCCTCAGTACTGTACCCCGTGAGCTTCGAATAGCCATTGTTGACAAATTCAATAACACCATGGCTATCTGTAATTACCACGGCAGACGCACACTGCGTTACCGCATACTCCAGTTTTCGGAGCGCTTCATTACTCTTTTTGAGGTCATATTCAACTTTTAACCGGTTGGCACAGTTGATGAGTTTGGTAGAAAGTTCGTTGCGGCTCACCGGTTTTGTCAGGTAGGTTTGCACTCCAATGCTGATGGCCTGTTTCAGTAAACTGACTTTTTCGAAAGCTGTCATCACGATAATGGGAACAGCACTATCAATATCATGAATCTGTTCGGCCATGGTCAGCCCATCCATGACCGGCATATTGATGTCGGTTATGATGATATCCGGGGAATGTGTCTTGTATATTTCAAGACCTTCCAGACCATTTCTGGCGGTCAACAACGTCGAACATCTTTTACCGAGCAGTCGGGCGACCTGCTCAAAAACGTCGTCCTCATCTTCAACATACAATATGGTCAAGGTTTTAAGAAACTCACCATTAATTCCGGTTTCGATCATTATACATTCCCCATAAAGTGCTTACAAAATAACAGGTAGCATATGGTATACCCTTACACTCATTCAAGGCTGCTGTCTGTAGTTAGATTGCTACAAACAGAGAAAATAATGTCCCATTCCTTACAGTTTTGCCGGCTGCCCGGTGGATGATATTACGCTGTTCCAGAGCCTGCCTGCCGGATCAATCTTCTTCCGGCTGCTCGTTGCCAGTGTGATAGGTACATGAACAAACTGATGATTCCAAAATCCAACCACCATATTTGTCCGTCCTGCCATACCGGCATGTACGGCATTGTGGCCAAGTGACAAGCAGAATGTTGTGTCGTGAGGATTTGCGGGCTGACTTCTGATTGTATAGCTTGGATCGATATATTTCAGCGTCATTTCAAGGCCGATTTCCGCAAAATGAGCGATTATTTTTTCTTTAAGGAAGACACCGACGTCCGTGAGTTTCTTATTCCCGGATGCATCGACCTGCCCCGAATCTGTCATTAATTCCTGTCCGGCACCTTCGGCAACAACAATCACCGCATGGCCCCGTTGGCGGATTCTTTTTTCAAGGTCAGCCAGCAGACCGGGCAGTGTGAAGGGTGACTCTGGAATCAGGCAATAATTAACCTGGCAATCGGCCATAGCCGTATAGGCAGCAATAAAACCGGAGTCCCGTCCCATTAATTTGACAAGGCCCACACCATTACGTGCTCCGAGTGCTTCCGTATGGGCAGCATAGGTTGATCTGCGAGCTTCTGAAACAGCTGTTTCAAAGCCGAAGGTGGTTTGCAGGTAAGAAATGTCATTGTCGATGGTTTTTGGTATGCCGATGATGCTGATCGCTTTCCCCTGCCGGGCAATTTCTTCCGCTATCTTTCCCGCACCACGCAGGGTACCGTCCCCACCGATGGTAAATAAAATGCCGATGTTGAGTTCTGAGAGCGTTGCTACCATTTCCGCCGGGTCTTGATGACCTCGTGACGAGCCAAGTATGGTGCCACCTGATTCGCCAATGCGGCTGACCAGTTCCGTGGTCAGTTCGAGAGGTGTATGACCATAGCGGGGGACAAGCCCTTCATACCCATAACGGAAGCCATAGATATTCTGAACGCCGTAATGGTGATGCAGACTCATCACTATGGCGCGGATAACGTCATTGGTACCCGGACAGAGACCGCCACAGGTGACGATACCGCAGGCAATCTTGGCCGGATCAAAGTACATAGTGCGGCGCGGGCCTGCCACTTCAAACGACAACGGGTCACTATTGTTGGCAATGCGTTGCTGAATCTCGTCAAAACTTGAATGATAGAGGAGACGCTCGTAGCTATCGCAGAAACACTGGCTTTCCATCGGTGACGGGTGCAGGTTCATGCCAAGGCAATGAACTTCAAAATCCTTCAAAGTTAAGTCTTTACTCGACATAGTGCTCCTTTATTCTACCCTTCTCGCCATGAGAAACAGCCCTGCGGTGAGGTTGTAAGAGGGATCTTTTTTTCTTTGTGGCATCGATGTGTTATCACTGCAGGCGTAGAGTGCTCGCGGGTGGATATGTGGAGGGTGACCTCCTCTACAGCAATAACCTGTCAATCGCTGCTACTATTTCCGAACGCTGCGCTTAAGCAGATACAACCGGACGACCAAGAATAGACCTGAGAACCGCCGTTATTTCTGCGGTTGACAGCAGGAATTCAACGCCATTAACCAGAAGAGCTGGATTGAGAACCGTTGCGCCGGAAAAATGTTCTTGAGACACCAAAAATAATTAAAAAGCACCTACAATTTATCATTGTAAGTGCCTGATTTAATTGGTACGCCCGACAGGATTCGAACCTGTGACCTACGGCTTAGAAGGCCGTTGCTCTATCCAGCTGAGCTACGAGCGCATATGGGGTTGCGACGAGGGGTGTCATGTGTCTACACGACCCTTGATTCGTCAGCTATAGCAGATTCCAACGGCAATGTCGAGTGAGTTGTCGCAACTCCACAAAAAAGCGGGGTACTCAGGGCTAAATAGCATTGGCTGGCAGGGACAAAAGGTGGTAATATCTCATCGTAAAAGCAATAAAATGTGTCCACAGGTTGGCTAATGACCCCACCAAAAGCTGGTAACCGTAAGCAAAGACGAACCGCCGACAGGCAAGCTCACTCTGATCATGGCAGAAACGACGGGCAGTCTCAACACCCCTTTGCAACAGTAGCAGGCCCCCTTCAAGAAGAAATCCAGCATCTGGCCACCTTATTCAATCAATGTCGCTACACTGAAGCGGAAACCATTGCCCGGCAACAGATAGAGCGCTTTCCGCAACAGGGCTTTTTCTGGAAAGTCCTGGGGGCACTTCTTGCCGGTCAGGGGCATAGTGCGGATTCGCTCGAGATTATGCAGAAGGCGGTTGCGTTACTGCCACTGGATGCCGAGGCACAGAGCAATCTTGGTCTCACCTTCCATGACCTGGGCCGTTTGCATGAGGCCGAAGCCAGCTATCGTCGCGCAGTGGAACTCAAGCCGGATTATGCTGAGGCACAGAGCAATCTTGGCATCACTCTTCATGACCTGGGTCGGTTGCACGATGCCGAAGTCTGCTACCGTCGTGCCGTGGCACTCAAGCCGGACTATGCAGAGGCATATAGTAATTTGGGCATCACTCTTCATGGACTTGGTCGTTTGCATGAGGCCGAAGCCAGTTATCGCCGTGCCGTGGCACTCAAGCCGGATTATGCCGAGGCCGAGAGCAATCTTGGCGTCACGCTCAAGGAACTTGGCCGTTTGCCTGAGGCTGAAACCAGCTATCGTCGTGCCGTGGCACTCAAGCCGGATTATGCGAAGGCGCATAGTAATCTGGGTAATACGCTCAAAGAACTGGGACGGTTATCTGAGGCCGAGGCCTGTTATCGCCGTGCCGTGGCACTCTTGCCGGATTATGTTGAGGCACTGAGCAATCTCGGGGTTACTCTCAAGGAGCTCGGTCGTTTGAATGAGGCCGAAGCCTGTTGCCGCCGTGCCGTGGCACTCATGCCGGATTACGCCGAGGGCGAGAGCAATCTTGGCATCATTCTCACGGAACTCGGTCGTTTCCCTGAGGCCGAAGTCAGTTGCCGTCGTGCCGTGGCACTCAAGCCGGATTATGCTGAAGCGCATCTCAACTTGAGTCTCCTGAATTTACTCAAGGGGGATTTTGAGAACGGCTTGCCCGGGTACGAGTGGCGCAGGGAAAAACGGAAAAGGACTTTTTCCAAACCTCAGTGGTTTGGTGGCGAACCACTGGGCGGTAAAACCATTCTGCTCCATAGTGAACAGGGGCTTGGTGATACGCTTCAGTTTTGTCGTTATGCCCGGTTAGTAGCTGCAGAGGGGGGGCGAGTGGTTATGGAGGTGCCCGCTTCGCTTGTCGAGCTGCTCCGTGGGCTTGGGGGCGTTGCTGAGCTTATTGTACAAGGCACCACACTGCCTCCCTTTGATTATCACTGTCCGCTTTTATCGTTGCCGCTGGCTTTTAAAACAAATATGGCGACAATTCCCCACCATGCCTCGTACCTCCGGAGTGATATCGGAAAAAGTGCCGCATGGGCACACCTGTTGGGTGAAAAGTCGCAACAGCGGGTTGGTCTTGCCTGGAGTGGCAGTGCAGGGCATCGGAACGACCATAACCGGAGCATACTTCTGTCAGAAATTATTCCCTGGCTGCCGGACTGTTTCGAGTATGTCTCTCTGCAGAAGGAGCTGCGTGGGGCCGACCGGACGACCTTGCAAGCGGCTGCACAGATCAGGCAGTTCGGGGAATATCTGCACGATTTTTCAGATACGGCGGCATTATGCGAGCAGGTGGATCTCATCATCAGCGTGGATACCAGCGTCGCACACCTTGGTGCTGCGCTGGGTAAGCCAACGTGGATACTGTTACCTTATAGCCCCGATTGGCGCTGGCTCTTGGAGAGAACAGACAGCCCATGGTATCCGTCGGTAAAACTGTTTCGTCAGCAGACGCCCGGTGACTGGGGGGGAGTGCTGTGCGATGTCAGGGCAGCACTGCTGGATAGTCTCGGAACGCCAAAAAACCACGCAGAGGGGGTGCCATCGGGACAGAAAATAGTGGTGCCTGGCTCTCAGGCCGTGTTGCAATGGTCACAGAGGACTCCCGAGGCTTTTGCGGTGGTTTATGCTACCGATGGCTATACCTATGCAACGTTGGCAGAACATTGTATGCAATTTGCCAGAGCCCTGGAGTGGCAGGGGGTAAAGAGCGGCATGATCGTTGGTACCGGATGCAGCAACCGGTATTTTTCCCTGGTGCTGATTTTGGCTCTGGAGGTCATCAGGGCGGTACCAACCTCAATCACCGGAAGTGACTTCCATAAGAGCGATGTCATGGGGCATTGTAACGCTCTGCTTACGGATACTCCGGTTCCCAATGGCCATACCTGCCTCCTGACTATCAGCATTACGCAACCATGGGTGGAGTCAGTGCTAAAGACGCCGTTGACCGTTTCGGACATGGCGCGTTTGAATGCCCCCCTGCAAGAGAATGATGTGGTTTCCCTGGGGTGTACCTCTGCCACAACGGGAAAAGAGAAATATTTCTTCCGTAGAAGGGCACCGCTTCAGCGCCGACTTGAGTTACTTGGCCGACGATATTTCTCAGAGAAAAACTGTAATTTCATCTGTTTGTACAGTGCCATGATCAGTGCGGGATACCATGGATGTATGTTGGCACTCAATCATGGTGGAACGATTGTGCTGTCCTCATTAGATTCGCTCATCTCAGATATACGTGCATTTCCACAGAGTCACACAACCTTGCTGCCACGGGACGCACAGTATGTGGCGGAGCATTACTCCGGGTCACCATTGCCACGCAAGCTATCTTCCGTTCGGGTTCTGGGCGCGGTGCTTCCTGAAAATATACGAGACTGGCTGCACAGACACTTTGCCGAGCAGGTGGTTAATTCCTATTCATCGAACGAAACCGGCCAGGTTTCAGAAGTGTCTGTCGATGGCAGCGGGCTCATCTATCCTGGGGTAAAGGTTCAAATTGTCGATGATAACCGGGAGCCGGTTATGTCCGGTGAGCCAGGTAACATAGCTATTAGTTCGCCCCAGCTTATTGCTGAATACCTGTGGGATGATGTGCTAACGGCAGAATATTTCAAAGATGGCTGGTTTTTCAGTAATGATGTCGGTTATCTGACGGGGGTGAATCATCTTGTGGTGATGGGGCGGAAAGACGATATGCTTAATCTGGGAGGCGTCAAAGTCGCCCCCGGGCCACTTGAAAACCGCATCAGGTGTATTGATGGTGTTGCTGATTGTGTTGTGATGGGCGATATGGCTCTGTGCGGGGGGGGAAGCGTTATGGTGTGCGTTGAGAAAAAGCCAGCAACCGATGGCACGCGGTTGCATGAATCGGTAGTACGCTTACTGAACGGCACATTTACATCGTACACGTCATACTATTGTGAAAAGTTTCCCCGCACCGGGACCGGAAAGATTCAGCGGAAAGTGCTTCTGGAAATAGTTACAAATCAGGCAGCAGTCGGCTCTAACCGAAAAAAGTCATAATAAAGGAGCTCACCAGATGACAAAATCTGATTTAATCCGAGTTGCTGTTTTTGAAGGTAAAATATTTGTAAAATTATGCATTTTGACGAATGGTGGTTTTCTGTAGTTGATATTATTGAGGTCTTGACTGAAAACGACAGACCTCGTAAGTACTGGAGTGATCTAACGAAAAAATTGACAGCGGAAGGTTATATTGAAGTGTCCGAAAAAATCGGACAGTTGAAAATGATGGCTTCTGACGGAAAAATGCGTGAGACCGATTGTACTAACACTGAAACCATGTTCCGCATAATCCAGTCAATTCCATTACCAAAGGTTGAGCCTTTGAAGCAATGGCTTGCTCATACAAACAACAATGACCTACAGCATAAGCAGTAAGTCATTGTTTTAATTGGTACGCCCGGACCGATTCGAACGGCCGACACCCAGGTTCGAAGCCTGGTGCTCTATCCAGCTGAGCTACGGGCGCAGAATCATTGTACTTTCGTTCGGTTAGCAACTGTTTTTGACACTTGCTGTGAGTCTTCTGTATTGCCTGTTTCAACTGTGAACTTATAGCCTGTTTCGTTGCAGAAGTCAAAGTTTCTCTCTCTTATGAAGTGACCGAAGAGGATTCCGCATCCTCATGATACTCTTCTTCTGCATTGACTTGCCAGATGTTGTGCTTGTCGGTTCGCCTGGCAATGATATTGTCCACTGCCGTCATGGCGGTGAGCATTGAATGGTCCGAATTGTTATAGCGATGCATGCCATTACGCCCTATTAAAAACAGATTTTCAAAGCCGTCGGTATAACTTCGTATCTCGTCAAACCGGTCATAGCTACCAAGATATGCCGGATATGCTTTGGGCATTCTCAGTACGGTGGAATCAAGTACGTCTTCCGGGTTGATAATGCCGATACTTGATAATTCGGCGATAGCGAAGTGCGTCAGCGCGTGATCTTCCATCACCCAGAGTTCGTCCCCTTCATTGCAAAAGTATTCAAGGCCGATCCATACGGTATCAGGATCGTGTACCATATAGGGACTCCAATTGTTGAAGATCTGAAGCCTGCCCAGTTTTACTTCCCGCTCCTGAATATAGATCCAGTTGTCAGGTATCAGGTTGTTAATGGTCTTTTGACTGGTTTCATTGGTAATCGTGAGTTTTTTTAACAGCAGGCCGACGGTGATAAAATCACGGTAGATCAGCCCGGCAGACACTTCTTGTACCGCCTTCGGCACGGTAGTGCCCAGGGCGGTGATCAGTTCTTGAACCGGCATGGAGGAAAAGACATAATCTGTCTGAAACCGGGTTACCTGCCCGTTGCCGGTATCTTGCACCTCGACTGCTGTGATTTGGCCATTTGCCGATTCGAGGGCAGTTACCTTGGCATTTAAGGTCAGAAGACCGCCGTGTGCCGCGATACGCTCTGCGACCGATTCCCATATTTGACCGGGGCCCAGCTTGGGGTAATAAAACTGCTCAATGAGACTCGTTTCAACGTTCTGCTGCACAGAAGTGCCCCGCCATGAAAACAGTTTCGAGAGGGCGTGCATGATGGTTTTGGTAACGGAAAGCCCTTTAATTCGCTGAGCACCCCATTCCGGTTTGATCTGTTGGCAGGGCACTCCCCAGACCTTTTCCGTGTAGTCTTTGAAAAAGGTCAGATAGAGTTCTTGCCCGAAACGGTTGATAAAAAAATCTTCCAGTGACTTTTCAACTCGAACCGGGAAAACAGAGCTTTTGATATAACTGAACCCTATTTTTACGAGACGAATAAGCCCCAGGTTTGTGAGCGTTTCGAGGGTAAGGCTGATGGGGTAGTTGAAAAATGTACGAAGAAAAAATATGCGGGAAAGCCGACCTCTCACCAGCAGTACGTTGTCTGTCACTTCGGGATCCGGTGGGGCAATGGTTGTACTCTCTGCTGCACCAAGCGGTCTGATACTACAGTGCCCGGCCAGGGGAATTATTCTGCCGGTTTGCAGGTCATCTCTGGCCGGTTTTCCCTGAACCGGAAAGATGTTTTTCCACCATGCCATGACACGTGCTGATTTTGAAAAGAAACGATGTCCACCAATGTCAATCCGGTTGTTTTTGTAGACAACCGTTTTGGAAATTCCGCCGATATCTGCAGTCATTTCAAGAATAACAGGAGTTATATCCGTTCGGTCGAGAAGCTCATAGGCAGCAGTTAACCCCGCCGGGCCGGCTCCGATTATGACTGCACATTTTTTACCCATAGCAAGCCATCCCCCTCCTGACTTCCCTCCGCCTGGGGAAGGAAAATGCTTATACAATAGCAAACGGCAAACGGTCAACGGCTCCCATGATGAATAAAACAGCTACCAATAGCAATATGAAACCATACCTTGAAAAAAATATACACTCGATGTCTGGTATGCTAAAATAGCACTTTTTGTTAAGAGGTTTCAGATATGTTGCTTGAAACAATCAACTCGCCGGCCGAGTTGAAAAAATTAACTGTGGAACAGCTCCCGGAACTTGCCGGAGAAGTGCGCCGGTTTTTACTGGAAACGGTTTCCATAACCGGCGGGCACCTCGGCTCAAATCTGGGGACGGTGGAGCTTGCCATTGCACTTCATTACTGTTTCGATTCCCCCGATGACAAGATAATCTGGGATGTTGGGCATCAGGCATATACCCACAAAATCCTTACCGGACGCCGGGAACGCTTCCATACCCAACGGCAATATCAGGGGATTTCCGGTTTTCCGAAACGGAGTGAGTCAATTCACGACGCCTTTGGGGTAGGCCACGCCTCCACTTCCATTTCGGCGGGGCTTGGCATGGCGGCGGCCGATGGGCTTGACGGGAAGCGAAACCATGTCATTGCGGTTATCGGTGACGGCTCCCTGACCGGCGGCATGGCCTTTGAAGCACTTAATCAGGCAGGGCATCTCAAGAAGAACCTGATTGTTATTCTTAATGACAATGAAATGTCGATTTCTAAAAATGTCGGTGCCTTTTCTACCTTTATTTCCCGAAAAATGACCGGTCGCTATTATCGGGATCTCAAGAAGGAAATGCAGGTGTTGCTCAAGAATGTCCCGGCCTTTGGTACGGATATTTTGCAATTCGCCCGCCGGGCGGAAAATTCACTCAAGGGTTTCCTGACGCCGGGAGCACTCTTTGAAGCCCTCGGTTTCGATTATCTTGGCCCCCTTGATGGTCATAATATTTCCCAACTGATTGATGTGTTCAAAAATGTCAAAGAGCTGGACGGTCCCCTGCTGCTGCACGTCATGACCACCAAGGGGAAAGGGTATAAGCCGGCTGAAGATACGCCGTCAAAGTACCATGGCGTCGGAACTTTTAATGTTGCCACCGGTGCCTGTGCCGAAAAACCGGCGATTAAATCCTATACGGATGTGTTCGGTGAAACGTTGGTGGAGTTGGCGGAAGCTGATCCGAAAATTGTTGCCATAACGGCTGCAATGCCCGATGGCACCGGGCTTGCCCCCTTTGCCAAACGGTTTCCCCGGCGTTTTTTTGATGTGGGGATTGCAGAACAGCATGCCATGACGTTCGCTGCGGGACTCGCTGCCGGGGGATTCCGGCCGGTTGCCGCCATTTATTCAACCTTTGTGCAGCGAGCCTACGATCAGGTATTCCATGATATCTGTCTGCAAAAACTGCCGGTGACCATTGCCATGGACCGTGCCGGCCTGGTAGGGGATGACGGGCCGACCCATCATGGGGCTTTTGATATTTCCTATCTGCGTCATTTGCCGGGACTTACGGTAATGGCTCCCAAGGATGAGAATGAACTGCGCCACCTGCTGAAAACAGCCATCTATGCCGATCTGCCAATCGCCATGCGTTATCCGAGGGGCACGGGGTACGGGGTTGCCATGGACTCCGAGGTAAAAACCATTGAAATTGGCACGGGGGAGTGGCTGCGGGAGGGGCATGATCTGACGCTTATTGCCATCGGCTCTACCGTGGTGCCCTCGCTCCATGCCTCAGAAATACTGGCTCAGCGGGGCATTGCCGCCGGTGTCATCAACGCCCGTTTTGTGAAACCCCTTGATGCTGAATTGATTCGGGATGCTGCTCGCCAGACCGGAAGAATTGTCACCGTTGAAGAGAATTCCCTCCAGGGAGGTTTTGGCACTGCGGTGCTGGAGCTGTTGTATGACAGTGGCTTGCAGGGGGTGAGGGTCCGCCGTCTCGGTCTGCCCGATCAGTTTATTGAACAGGGGAGTCAGGCCCAATTACGCAAGATCACCGGTATAGATGCCGAGGGAATTACTCAGGCCGTACTGGAATTTATGAAATGAGGTTACCATGACATTAGAAGAAGCACGGAAAAAAATCATATTTGCCCTTGATGTCCACGGGGTGGCAGAGATCGATCGCTATGCCGAACTGCTTGCGGGCAAGGTCGGTATGTTTAAAGTTGGTAAGGAGCTGTTTACCTCTTGGGGGCCGGCGGCGGTCAAGGCGGTACAGCGTCATGGTGGAGAGGTGTTTCTCGACCTTAAATATCACGATATTCCGAATACGGTGGCCAGTGCCATGGTGGAGGCGGCCGGTCTGGGGGTACAGTTGGCAAATCTGCACGCTCTTGGTGGTGGTGCCATGATGGAGGCTGCTGCAACGGCTGTTCACAAGGCTTTTAGCGATGCAGAGCGCCCCCGGTTACTGGCGGTAACCATCCTGACCTCCTCGACGGCAGAGACGCTGCGGCAGGTCGGTATCGAACATTCCGTGCAGGAGATGGTGGTGCGTTTAGCGCGTTTGGCCAAGGAGTCCGGCATGGACGGTGTGGTCGCCTCACCGCTGGAAATAGGGGTGATCAGGGAGGCCTGCGGTCCCGACTTCCTGATTGTGACACCGGGGGTACGTCCCTCCTTTGCCGCCGTTGACGATCAAAAGCGGATCATGGCTCCGGGGGAGGCTGTGGCAGCGGGTGCCGATTATCTGGTGATTGGCAGACCGATTGCAAAGGCCGCCGACCCGGCCGCCGCAGCGGTCAGTATTGCCGAAGAAATTGCCGCTGGTGTCCTATGAAGGGGGAACTGATTTTTGGGGTTAACCCGGTCAAGGAGTCTCTTCAGGGAAGTCGCACTGCCTATAACCTCTATGTGCAGCTGAGTGCTACCGACCACCGGGTGGAAAAAATCATCCGCCTGGCGGAGGAACGGGGGGTTCCGGTTCATCGCCGTGATAAGAACGATATCACCAGAATGTGTGCGTCATCACATCATCAGGGCATCGCCCTGGAGGTGCAGCCGTTTGTGTACGCCGATTGTGATGAGTTGCTGGAGAGTATCAGTCAGGCGGGGGGCAATGGCTTTCTGCTGGTGCTGGATGGCATTCAGGATCCCCATAATCTGGGTGCCTTGATCCGTTCTGCGGCCTGTGCGGGGGTGGATGGCGTCATAATCCCCCGGGATCGGGCCTGCGGAATCACCGCAGCCGCCGAAAAAACCTCAGCCGGGGCCGTCGAAACCATACCGGTTGTCATGGTCACCAATATTGCCCATACCCTTGAAACCCTCAAAAAACGGGGGTTCTGGGTGTATGGTCTGGACGGGGCGGCACGGCAGTCGGTCTACGGAACGGAATTCTCTGGCAACGTGGCACTGGTCATCGGCAGCGAAGGGGAGGGGGTACGGCCGCTGGTGCGGAAGCAGTGTGATGTTATTATGTCGATTCCCCAGTTCGGCGGCGTCAGCTCTCTGAACGCTTCGGTTGCCGGTGGCATCGCCCTCTTTGAGGTGGCCCGGCGGATACGGGTGTGACGGTGCGGATTGCCCCGCTTCAGTGACTTCGTCCGGTTCTCCGGTCAAGCAGTGCAAAATATTCCTCCCGGCAGCGGTTCTCAATGGTGACCATGGCCTCAAACGCCTGGCGGAAATCGGTCATGCCGATGCAGAAGATACCATGGCCGTAGACGATTGCCGAACCGGTGCCGGAGATGACCGGTGGCACTTTTTTGGCAATGCCTCCCGCTCCAATCTCTCCGGCCACCACCGGAGTAGTGCCAATGAAACGGACTTTGTCGCAATCCCTCCAGCAGTCAGTGATGTGACAGGTGGCTTTGTCACCACAGAGCATGCTCATGACCACGGCAAAACGGGGATGCCCATGGAGGATGGTTCGGCATCCGGTTGCCAGGAAAATAGCCCGATGGGCTACCAGTTCGCTGGAGGCGGTGATTGCCACGGTGGAGCTGTTTTCAAAGGGCACCGGATCGATGCAGCCGGCCAGTTCATCAAGGCTGGAGGCGGTTTGAGAAATATAGATACTTTGCCCGCTGACGCAGGAAATATTTCCGAAAAACGAATCCACCAGCCGCTGCTGTACCGTGTAACGACCGACTCTCGTCATTTCTTCGAGGATTACCTGTCGCTCTGTCAGTGGCCCGGTCAGAAACTGCAGTCCCTCCATTGACAGGGGGGGGAGTTTCTGGCGGAAACGGGCAAATGCTACTGCCTCTCCGGGGACCTTGAAGCCGTTTTCCAACAGATCTTGAAGATACTTAATGTAGGTGGAATGGAAGACGGAACACCAGTTGATGTATGTCTGCTCGACGGTCAATGCTCCGGCTGCGACGATGCCAAGCCCCTCAACAACGATCCCTTTACGGGAGCCCAGGAGCGTAGCAATATGGGTTGACAGATCCTCGCCGATTTCCTGGCTCCGTATAATCGGAATGTCATGGAGAAAGGTACGGGTTTCGGTGTCCTGGGGGAATATTTCCCGCTCGTTCTGTTTACTGCGTGCAATGAGGAAATCAATAAACGGCAGTTGGGGTTTTGCAACGATAAGGGCGAGGCAGTTGAGCCGGGACAGGGTTGCACCGGCCAGAGCCGCCAGGGTAACATCCCCCCCGGTAATCATAACGTCGTCCTGTGCTGCGAAGCCGATGTCGCTCTCTTGTGCCGAGTCATCCTGGACCAGTTTTGTGAGATATTTATCTATCTGTGTATGCATTAGTGGCGGCTTTCGGGGATATTGGTAAAAAGGATTGAACCGTCGGAGAGTGCTTCGCTCCTGAAGCGTGCCGTCGGACGGTTGCTGGCAATTGGCGATGGAGCGGGAGAGTGGCCGCCGGAGAGGAATGTTTCGGTAATGTTAACTCCCCTCCGCCATGCTTCAAAGTGCAGATGTGGTCCGGTGGAGCGACCGGTTGAGCCGGACAGTGCCACCGTACTTTCCGGTGTAACGGTTTTGCCCTGTTCCGCAAGCAGGCGGCTGTTGTGCCCGTAGAGCGTTATGATACCACCGTCATGCTCAATGATAATGGTGTTGCCGTATCCGGAGCGGATGCCGCTGTACACGACGACCCCGGTTGCGGCCGGCTTGACCGGGGTTCCGGTGGGGATCGCAATATCAATGCCGTTATGCTGGCGCCAGAGACCATCTATGGGATCAACGCGCATACCGACCCGGGAAGTGATAATGCCGCCAACCGGTGGCAAGCGGGGTTCGAAGCTCAGTGCCCCGTCGTACGATGTTGCTGGTGGTGCCACACTTATGGTGGTGTCCGGCTGTTTTGTCTTATGGGGTGTACCACGCTGCGTGCCGGATGCCGATTTGCCCTCTTTCATGATGACAGTGGCACTTTTCTCCTGGGGCGCATCGGTAAAAGTTTCGACCCCATCTATGGTGACAAAACGGTAGATGTCGGCAGCTGCGTCAGGAATGCCCGGAAACAGGACGCACACCGCCGTGAGCAGGATGCAAAAACGGAGCAATTGGGATCCCTGGGAGTATACTTTGGGGGGGGATAGCAATTCTGCTTGTTGTTCGAGGCATTTTCTGATAGTTAAATTCATTCCTCAGTTATAGACTGAATAGAGGAAAACTTCAATTCAACAATGGACGGGGCGTTTCGGTTGTCTTCATATTATGATAAAATTATCCGGGGTACGGCTCGGGAAGATACGTTGGTTATTCTGCAATTTTTCCAAGGAATGGTTGGTCAGAAATTTTCTTTTTTGAATTATTTTAAGGAAATTCCTGTTTCATATGACGCCATTTTGCTGAATGTTGAACGGGAAATGGCCGAATTTGCCGTTCATGAAAATCAAGCCAAAACCATAACCATTGATAAAAACACCATTATTACCGCACACCCGCTCAGCCCTTTTCCTGAGGATATGTTTGGTGAGGTGTTTTACGTAAATACGACTAAAAAAAGGGTTATACTCTGTAACTTCGGTTATGCACGGGTTCATTCCAATAACCGCCGCTTTGTGAGGGTTCTTCTGGAAAACAGGGTCGGGGTTCAGATCCAGTGTGAAGAAGGCATTATCGACGGCATAGTTCAGGATATTTCCTTGGGAGGGGCGGCCATTGATTTTAGCTCAACGGTTGACCTGAAACAGGGGCAGGAGATCACTCTACACTTCAGGCTTCCCGATAATTATAAAAGTGCCGAGCGTGATGTCCCGCTGGCTGCCAAGGTGATCAAGGTTGAAGGCGAAGATGGGGTTAGTAGCTGTGTCATGGAGTTTGTGTCGGATAAACGCACACAGCAACTGATGTCTTACTTTATTAATCAACGGCAGGTTGAGATTATCAGGGATTTGAAAGATATTACTTTATAAAATCTGATCCCCTGTTGTTGTGTTTAAAATGTGTGCATTACCGTGTGAGTCCTGCTTAAATAATGGGCATAAATGGCGGGCGTGTCAGAGTAATGGGGGCGGGGGATTTTCTAACCGCTCAAATATGCAGTCATAATGGTAGGAGAAAAAATTGGCAAGAAGCTTGCTTTGGTTTTACCCATAGTAGCAGGGGTCGGTTTTCTTGTTTCAAGCACACATATCTCAAGTGATGGGAGGAAGACGTCGTGAAGAAAGTTGAAGCAATCATAAAGCCATTCAAGCTGGATGAAGTGAAGGAGTCTTTGAATGAAATCGGCATTCAGGGTATTACCATCAGTGAGGTAAAGGGGTTTGGCCGACAAAAGGGGCACACCGAATTATACCGTGGCGCGGAATATGTTGTTGATTTTATCCCTAAAATTAAGATAGAAATTATTGTTGCCGATACAATTTTGGCTCAAGTTGTTGAATCTATTGAAAAAGCAGCAAAAACCGGTAGGATTGGCGATGGCAAGATTTTTGTGACCAATGTGGAAGAGGTAATTCGTATCAGGACGGGCGAAACCGGAGAAGATGCGCTGTAGTATAACTAATTTCGAAAGGAGTAACAGATGACCCCGAAACAAGTAGTTGAATTTGCCATTGAAAATGGCGCGAAGATGGTTGATTTCAAGTTTATGGATTTTGTTGGTATTTGGCAGCATTTTTCTGTGCCGATGAGTGAGTTCGGCGAGGACACCTTTGAAGAAGGTCAGGGTTTTGACGGTTCTTCCATCCGTGGCTGGCAGCCGATTCATGCTTCTGACATGATTATTGTTCCCGATCCCAAAACAGCCAAGATGGATCCGTTTGTTCAGGTTCCAACCCTTTCGCTGATCTGCAATATTTTCGATCCAATTACCAAAGAAGGGTACAGCCGCGATCCACGTAACATCGCTCTTAAAGCTGAATCGTACCTCAAATCAACCGGTATCGGCGATACCGCTTTCTTTGGACCTGAAGCAGAATTCTTCATTTTTGATGACGTTCGCTACAGTTCCTCGGCCAACCAGTCCTTCTATGCCGTTGATTCGGTTGAGGGAGCATGGAACACCGGTCGTGAAGAATTCCCTAACCTCGGCTACAAACCGCGTCACAAAGAAGGTTATTTCCCCGTAGCACCGACCGATTCCCAGAATGACCTCCGTAACGAAATGGTTCAGGAACTGCAGAATGT
>CAIRBT010000107.1 GCA_903876875.1 uncultured Geobacteraceae bacterium | reverse complement strand
CTGTACATAACAAAAACCAACTATTTGACGAAGAGGCCACAAGCATACTGGAGATAGAAAAAATGGCATATGTATCCGGTTTCAGACAAAGAGCAGGTGAAGCCTGTTCTCAACTCTCCCCGGAATCCACCCCGGAATTTTTATGCCTCTGACCGTTCTATTGTGTCAAGGTTCGACACCTCTTGACATTTTGCCCTGTCAAAGTTTTTCGACCACCCACATCAGCTTGTTTCCATCCTTAACACCATAGGCGACCGACTTGCCATCAGCAGTGAAGGTGACGCCAAACACTTGCTCATAGGCAGGGTGCTCATTTACGAGAACTGCATTTCTATCCAATACTGCAACAAAACGCTTTCCGTCCCGACGTGCTCGAATGACTAGTTTGTCACCATCTGGTGTGAACTTGGGCGATACGATTTTGTCGTATGTAGGGCCTTCCTTGCCATTTAGCACTACAAATCGTTTGTTGCCGCTGCGTGCTGTATATGCGTAGCTCTTACTGTCGTTGCTATATACCAAATCAGCCACTTCGTCGTACAGGTGCTCGCTCACAGTGTGCGTGGAGAAAAACTCTTTTAGAAAACAATGGTCCTTCTCAGCTAAGAGCATACCGACCTTTTTTAGGTCGGGTCGAATAACAGGTTGTTCAACTAGTTGGGCATTTGGTAGCCGTTCAACTTTGTCACCCATAACCAGATAGTTAGTAGAACCCTTCTTGGCGACGTAAGCAACCGTTGATCCGTCTTTGCCAAACACGAGAAGTTCAATTCTTTCATATAATTCGCCATGTTTAACCACGTCGGGCTGAGCAAAACTAAACTCAATTACCCGCTGTTGTTTGTTGACTTCTTCAACCGCTGCAATCTTGGTGCGCGCATCGTTTACAACCATAATGCTACCGCTAGACTCCTTGATATGTTCGGGGTGCGTAGCCAGGTTACAGATGACAATTCGAGTCTTTAGATCCTTACCAGTGCCGGTGCTTTCGATATAGGCAACTTTGGTAGAATCAGCACTAAACACTGGGCTCCCATGACTTGATCCGGTGGCAGAGTAATTATATGAGTTGTCGATCACTAAATGAATTTTCTCTCCAAGTTGCGCAATATAAGCAATATGATGCTCATCTGGACTAAAAATTGGTTCCCATACATCGTCGAAAAACATTCCTTCCTGCCCGTCTCGTACCATTCGTCTTTTGCCATTGGCATTAATACTAAAAGCAACGTGTTTGCCACTCCGGCTCACTTTGAGGTGTTCAATTACATCAGAATACGGTTTGCCCCTATTGTTGTTGTGAATAACGGAATATGTTTCACCTGAATGCATGACGGTTGCAACGCCTCTGCCCAAATCGCTCCAGGAATAGGTTGGTTGCTGCTCTAAAGGCATATCTTTATCAAGCTTATCTGGGATAGTAGAGAGTTGTGTTGTTGTTTCAAATACCGTGTTAATGGCAGAAGTTGACTGAACGGATGATGCTGGTGTGTAATTACAGCCGACAATCAGGCACAGTAGAATAATAATTGTAAAGTAATATGTCCGGTTACATTGGTTCATGATAAGGTAACTCACCTTTAGATGGCGATAAAGCAACTCTGGTAGTTATCGAGTTGCTTTATACAGCTACATGGTCCGTAAATTTTTACACATTCGGCAATACTAATGCAGCAAAATTTAGTATGCTCCCCCTGGGGTATATGTCCCCATGCTGTTACCTGTACAACCTGTTTCACTCAGATTTGCCGAAGTACATGTAGCTGTTCCGGTTGTAACACCTGTACCGTTTAGCGGCTTCCACAGTGAAGCAGACCAGTTTTTAGTGTTACGCATAAACGCAAATGGCTTGAACGTTTCAGTTGCACCGACTGGCCACATTGCGTCAGTACCTGTGCCCGCAAAACGATCAAACCCATGAACATCTTCACCCTTTACCGGGCGGTTAACCACGCCGGTTGATTGTCCGCTACCACTACTGTGGCAGTACTGACAGTCGGAGGGTATTCTTGAGCCCATGGAGCTGCTGCCGCCTGTCGCAAATGCCGAGCCTGTTGTGTGGTTGGTTGTGGCTGTTTGGATATAATTTTGATGGCATACATTACACAAAGTTTGGGTATATGGAGATGCATTAACTGTGTGAGTATTACCTCTAATGGTAACAGCATTGCCGTGTGCTGCGACGGTCCTAAGAGTGAGAGGCGTACCAACTACATTATGGCAGTCGAAGCAATTGATAACGACGCTATTTGATTTCGTACCTGCTGTTCGTGTGAAATTATCATAGGGGGAGTAGAGCCTGCCGGCGGTATTCGCAGGATAAGCCCTACTTCTTGGACCTTTTACCGGATGTGCGGAAGCGTTTGTTGTGGCAAGCTGGCTATCAACATCAACTACACCACCAATGACACCGGCACTTAGTCCAACAGTATATGTAGCACCGTTTTGTGAGCCTGTGCCAAATGGTAGGTATTGGGTTGGTGATGTTCCAGATCTAGCCCCCGGATTTATTGCACCAGTTGATTTGTGACATCCAAGACAAAACTTTTGAGTAATAATATTATCAATAGTATTCTGAGTATTAATAGCTGCTGTAGTTCGGCTTCCCGCTGCATATGATGTTGAAAAACGCTGAAAGGTCCATGCAGTACCTGACATATCTGTTATTGCTGTCTCAGCTGATGTTGCTGTAGGATCACGCAGATCAATATTGCCATTTTGATGATATGATGTGGTTCGGTGATTGACTCCATCCCCCTCCAGATGACAGACGCAGCAATCATCGTCGGAAACAGCCGCCCTCCCGGTTTTCTTATGCCCCCACGCCAACCCAAACTCCGTAGTAACCGCTGCTAACGTGGTCCCTGGTCGACCTTTAGTCCTTGTTATTACCTTACTATGACAATCAATACACTTAAGCTTCCCCCCCCATGTTCCCGCTGTCGGGCCATGGCAGCCATTTCCGGGGGTACTACAGGTGCCGCCGGTTGTAGAGAACGTATAACCATAGGTATCCTGAAGGTTATAGGTGCCCGAAACGTGGTAGGTGACATTCGGTGTATAGGTGCCGCCACTGTAGGTCACACTCTTGTGGCAGATATCACAGGTCAGTGCGGTGGTCGTACCGATGACAAACTTATGGCCTCGCGCTGAAGTATGGCTGTTCATCTTAGGTGTACCTGATTTGTACGAGGGTGGGGTGCCATGACATGTAGTACATGCCAACGGTCCGGTACTGGCCCATGTTGGCGAGGTGTTCGCTGGAATAGATGATGTGGCAACTGAGGTGCCGTTACTGTGGCAATAGGTGTTGGAACAGGTGCCAAAGGTGGTGCTGTTGCTTACGGCATGGCTCCCCTGCGAATATGAACCTGTCGAAAGGGACATGTCGATGGTGCCGTTTGAATGGGTAAATGTGGTATTGGATGTATGGCAACTGGTGCATGCTACACCGTACTGTCTGCTACCGGTTCCGGCGTGCCTGGTGTGTGAACCTTGGAACTGGCCGGGTGTAGTACTGTTCCTGTCAGTGGCATCCACTGGTGGATAGCTGTGGCAACCGCTACAGGTAGTTATCGTACTGGGGTAGGTGATCTTTGTTGTTGCACTCTTTGATGCCCCAGGGCCCACGACATCGGGCGTGCCGTTGGTGTTACGGGCATAGACATCAAAAGTATAGGCGGTGCTGGCTGTTAAACCCGACACGATGACCGTTGACCAAGCCGACTTTGTTTGCCAGGCTTGACTGGCTCCAACGGCCCCCCCTGACTGGACATATTGATTGGTGTAGCTGCCGCCGTTTACTCGAATGGCGAACTGTACGGTAGAATCATTGGCATCACTGCCAATGGTAACGTTCAATGTCGTACCGGTTCCCGGATTGGCAACTGTAGGTGCAGAAGGGGTGACCGGCAGGACGTAACCGCTGGCCACTGAAGTTTGTGCACTTTCGCATGCCCCCGTACTGTTATAGCCACTGACGGTGTATGTGTATGCGGCACCGGCAGTCAGGCCGCTATCGGTAAATGAACCGGTGGTTATCGCGCCATCGGTACTGATTTTTGTTCCGTTCCGATAGATGCTGAAATAGTCGGTGGTGCCACCTCCTGTCCAAGTCAAAGGGATGCTTGAGGATGTTTCCGTGCCGACCGTCAGCGATGTTGGTGTGCCTGCCGCACAGGGCGCGGTCACTGTAAAGATGCCGGTACCGGTACCAGCCGTTTGGGCGTCTGGTAGGGTAACCGTCACATTACACGAACCGAGGGTAGCTGAAGCTGAAACCGTTACCGGTACGGTTATTGTGGTGGCATTGACATAGGTTGCCGAACCAAGTGTAATGCCACTGCCACTGAATGCAACGGTAGAACCACTTAAAAAATTGGTGCCGGTGATGGTGACGGTTGTTTGCGGATCTCCTTGTCGTAATGAACTTGGAGAAAGGGAGATAACGGTCGGCTGTGTTGCCGTGACAGTAAAAACTCCGGTACCGGTGCCAGAACCGGTATCACTGTTTGTGACGGTGACATTTCTTGCCCCTGGCGTAGCCGAGGATGTGACAGTAACCGGTACGGTAATTTGCGTGGCACTGACGTACGTAGAGGCACCGGCAGTGACACCGGTACCGCTAAAGGTTACGGTTGCACCGCTCTGGAAGCCGGTGCCGTTGATGGTGACCGTTTGTGACGTTGCACCCTGGTTGAGTGACGGTGAAGCAGCTGTTACGGTGGGATTAACGATTACAGCTGTTTCAGTAACAGTAATGTTTGAAGAAGTAGTTAAGCCACTAACTCCACAATAAATGCGAGATTGTGCGACTGTTGTATTAAGTACTACCTCCACTAAAAGTCTGTGCCCTTTAGCTACTCTCCCTGTACCATTAATTGTGAAATTAGCTGCCGCCCATGTTTTAGTGTAAGTAGTACCTGCAGTACCTTCCGTCAGGACAGTACTTGTAGCAACAAGAGTTTTATTGCCAGCCGTTCCAGCAGGATCGTAATCATACAGATAGAGTCTAATCGTATCTGCGTTCGCAGCTGGACGCACAGCAAAACTTGCGGAAATAGCTGATATATCAACTGCATTAGCGGTATACACTGGTCCATACATTTTCAGCACGGTTCCATTTGTTATAATTGGCGCATAGTAACGAGCGGCTATTGTAGATTCAGCAGTTGCCAACGTAGTATACAGTGGTGCTGCTTGCGTTGCAGCAGGAGTTCCGGCTGGGAGATTACACGTACCGTCCACGCCTATATTCGAAGTAGTATCAGATTGCATGTAATATGTTTGCGTCGCAGCCTGCGCCGGCAACGGCTTATACCACCCCTCATATATAAACACCGAAGTCACCAGCGTGAGGATGAGAACAAGGCTCGCTTTTAACCACCAGCTCATACCCTGTATTTTTCTTGTAATTACTTTTCCCATGGTATCTATCCTCCGCGCCTAGTACGTTGACCAGACAGGTGTTGTGAAGTAGTGACAACTCAAGTTGGAACAGGTTTTTGCCTTGTCATTTGACGAAGTATCAGAACTTCCATTATACACAGCTGCCGAAGCCCCAAAACCCATGGGCTGGGCGATGCTGCCAACCGTAGAACTGCCATCGCCAAAAGTAATGGCCCGATTGCCGGACATATGGTTGCTCAGGGTATTGGTGTGGCAAGTACCGCAAATCTTGGCAGCGTTTCCGGCACCAAAGACATCGGTGGTCGGTGCCAACGAGGCAATACCCCACCGGGTCTTCAGGAAATTAATGTGCTTGGCATGGGCTCCAATACCCTCGCCAGTTAAGCTGTAATTCTGCCCTTTCTCGGTACCCCATGTGGTGCCGATTGTGTCGTAATCATGGCACGAATTACAGTACCCGGCCGCATACCTGATACCATCAATATGCCGCTTGCCCACTTCACCGGTGGCATCGCCGTTATGACCGTGACACCCGGAACAGTCATAACTGGAACTGGTCACATTGGAACCATGGGACGACTGATAACTGAAATTGGTGGAACCGGGCACCAGATGGCACTTTTGACAGTTCGCAACCGTCTTGTTGCTGCTGGCCGGTAACAACAGACTTGCACTGGTCCACGACGGCTGAATGGCGGTACCGACCACGGTGCCTTTCAACGTGCCGCCGCTGCCGGTGGGGTTGTGACAATAGGTGTTGTTGCAGGTGCGGGTGGTTGCATCCAACGTCGGAATCCTGTTCCCCCGGTTGCTGCCGATGGTGTCGAACGGAAGGGCAATAACGCCGTTGGCATGGCTGGCACCCACCGGTACCGGGCCGTGGCAGTTCTGGCAGCGGAAATCATAGGTGCTGTAGTTGCTGAACCCCAGGGTGAACTTGATGTGGGTCTGGTGGGCACCTACCTTGGGATTGTTACTGACATTTCCATCACCGGATAAAGTACCGATAAGATCGCCGAGGGTAGTGCGCGGCGGGGCCGCTGCCCAGCGATTTGATGCATCGACATTTTCGACCGATGAATCACCGTGACAGAGATTGCAGGAGATATTATTACCCCCAAACCCCTTGTTATGCTTATGGCAGAAGACACAATCCTTGACTCCGTCGCTCCCCATATGGTTGGGAAGGGTAGCTCCGTTTGAATTGTACGGGTGGGCCATGACCCCTACCTGTCGATTTACATCGTAGGTGTGACAGACTTCGCACACTTTCGAAGAGCTGCTACGGGGGGTGGCTCCTTTCGTGGTGTCATCAAAACCGAGGGAACCCTTGGTCGGGTTTGGGTCGGCCATGCGATCATATTTTATGGGTTGACCATGCCCTGGTAGTTTTGGTGCGCTATTGCTGGTATAGGGGGTGTAAATTATCTCACGTACCCGCTTGATGTTGCCCGTATCCGAATTGCCATCCACATGGCAGGTGATACAGTCAAACTCACCATACCGTTTGCCCGGTACCCCCCAGCCACCATTTGCACTCCACTTGGTGGACCCCACATTGTCCGAATTATGCAGCATGGGGTTACCTACGGTGGTGGTGGCTGTTGCCGGGGTGGGTGAAGTGTAACCGCTGGCGGTAACTCCGATGGTGGTGGTATTGATGGCACCGGTTGTGGCAGCGTTTTTCGCCTTGACCAGCAGGGTTATGGAGCTGTTCTCTGCGGCCCCCAGACTGGCAGTGCCACTGCCGAGAATGGATGCATCAAAAGATGATGTGTTGGAATCGGCAGTGGAGAGCGTGAAGGTGTCTGAACTACAGCCGGTGCCAGTGTTGGTATTCTTTACCGTTACGGTATAGGCCAGGGTCCCCCCCTTGTTCACAAAACCGGTGTTGGGGCCGATGATGAGCTGGGGAACATTTTTCGTACAATCAACCACGTTCAGGGTGGTCTGTACCCGACCACTTGAGGTGGCGGCATGACCCTGGCCGCTGTTGGCGGCTGCTTGAACGGTGGTTTTGTTGCCGCCGGTCTTGATACCGCTTTTCGCTTTGACCGTTACCGTTACGGTGGTGGTCTTCGTGGGGCTTAAGGTCACCTGTGATGTGGAGAGGGTGGAAGCAACAAACACGTCCTTGCCACCATTCCCGGTGTCAAGATCACTGTCGGTGGTTGAAAGGGTAAAGGTGGAATCTCCGCACCCACCGTAATCGCCATTGATAATTTTGAGGGTATAGGCTGCCGTGCCGCCGTCGGTGCTGATGGTGGATGCCACACCATTTGAAGCGTTGAGCAGGGTCATGATCGGGTCGCTTCGCACACAGGCGGCCCCCACATTAAAGGAGTAGGGGGTGCTATAGTCGGTGGTGTTGCCATAGCTGTCCCGTGCCATGACTTTCCAGTTATAGGTGGTCGAATAATCCAGAGTAGCTGGTGTCCAGCTGATCCCGCTCTGCCAGCCGCTCTGCTGGGATGTAGTCAGATCTGAATCGGCGATGTAAAAATTGTACTCAACCGGGCCATGGCTGTCACTGGCCGCAGTCACCGAAAGGGTCACCGTTCTGGAGAGGTTGTCCGCCAGATCGGCGGGTGACGAAAGGGCCAGGCCGGTGGGGGGGGTGGCATCAACGATGACCGACAGCGGAGTTGCAACGGCGGAAACATTACCGGCGGCATCCTTCACCCAGGGATAGAGGGTGTAGGTGGTATCTGCTGGTACGGTGTAGCTTGTCGGTTTGCTGACGCTCCAACTACTGCTCCCTGCGGTCGGCGCGGTGCTTGAGGTGGTGATCTGATAGGCGGAAACCCCGCTGCCACCTGTGTCGACAGCGGTGAAATCGGTTATGGTTATGGTGCGGCTCTTGCTGGTTGCCGGTGCGGTAAAGGTAGAAACCGTCGGTGCAGTCTGGTCAACCACCACCGTAACCGGTGCGCCATAAACGGTCGACACATTACCGGCCTGATCCTTTGCCCAGGGGTAGAGGATATAGGTACCTTGTCCGGCCACGGGATAGGTGGTGGGGGGGGCGGAGGTCCAGCCGGTTTCGCTGGCGGTCGGCTGGGTTGGGGTTGTGGTGATTTTGTAGCCGGATACGCCACTGCCGCCGCTGTTGTCCGTTGCACTCAAGGAGTTGGCGGTGAGCGGGACGGTCAGCGTATTTACCGGTGTCGTCGCACCAAACCCGGCATCGACCGTGGGTGCCGTGCCATCGGAACTGATGGGTTTCAGGCCCGTGGGGGTCCAGTTGTCAGTGGTATAGTAGTTGTTAAACGAGTCATATTCAAAAATTTTGTAATAATAGGTGGTATTGCCTTCCACCAGTGTGTCAGTCAAGGTTGTTGCCGTCCCCACGTACCGTACAGTCCCGCTCCCAAATGAGGTGTTGATACCAAACTGTGTGCCATCAACCGGTTTTTGGGTATCGGTATTTGCCCCGGCGTACCGGACAACGAGTGCCCCCCTGCCGACGGTGGCGGGGGGGCCGGAGTAGGCCCAGTTGAGGGTGATTTGTGGGATGAGTAATGAGGTGCTTGCACTGTTGGTACCCCAAGTAATGGGGTTGTGGGTGTTGAGTACGGTAAGAGACGACCCAACCGTATAGGTTCCGGCAGCCACTCCGGTGGTGGGAGTAAAGGCGGATACATAGGCTGATGTGATGGTGTCGCTGGTAGTCGGAAACGAGGCGCGGTCTTTATAGGTGACCATGATTTTAAAGTTGGCGGCGTTTGAGGTAACCGGCAGGGGGGTGCCGCCGCTGAAGGTTGATGTGGTGGCCGGGTTGGTGACGGTGCTGAAATACTGGGTTGTGCCAGCTTCATTCCAGATGGACATGCTGGCGATGGTGGTCGGATTGGTGGTGGTAACGGTCAGGCCGGTGACACTGTCGGTGGTGCCGGTGGCAAAGCCGGTGGTTACCAGTGAAAAACTGCCCAGTTTATTGGTGCTGCCGGGTGCTACGTTGGCTGCGGTTATTGGCACCGGGTTACTGGCGAGGGTGGTGGTGGCGGCCTTGAAGCTGACACCGGTCATTGAAACCAGAACAGCCGTGCCGAGAGTGCCAGGTGCCGTGGATGTTGTGGCTGTGGTTGGAATTGCTCGATCAAAGGCAGCTGCACGCATTACATATGTGGTGCCACTGACTACAGTCATGTTGCCAGCGGTTCCGGTTGTCGGCATCGTCCAGTTGGCCGCAGCAGTGGCAACCGATGCAGTGCCGCTGGCGGTCCGGAATGCATTCATTATGGAGATGGATTTGTCATTTGCGTTAGTGGTCAGTGCTGTGACAAAAATCGGAGTAAGCGTGGTCGTTGTAGAAGGTGTCTTGATCTGCGAAGCTGCAATCGGCGTGCTTTGATCTACATTTGTTAGAGTAGTTGCATAGATAGCAACACCGTTGGCAGTTCCGGTGCCAACGGTCAAAGCAAAATTGCTTGTCGTGGCGGCTTTGATGCCGCTTTCGTTAAGGTAGTATATGGCAGAGTGCTGTCTTACAGTTGTAGTTGTCATGTCACCATTAGCAAGAATAAGAGGCTGCCCACCGTAGGTGATGGTAGCCGATTGGGCACCGATAGCACTGCGATTTGAGGCTACAGCCACAACAAGTAACCGGTTATTGCCAGTAGGAACCGTATAGGCGACTGATGTGGCAGTTGGGTAGGCCGTGCCGGTGTATAGTGTTGTCCAAGCCGACATGGTAACTGCGGCATCTGCATTTCGAAGCTGTTGCCGCCCCTGATAAATCAACAGACTGAACACCAGCGTAAAGAGAGCAATGAGTCCGATTTTCGCCTTCCAACCCATTCTTCCGATATTTTTGACGATTATTCTTCCCATGGGCTGATCCCCGCCTTTATAGATAATCTCTGGTAGTACGCACTGTTTGTATACGTATTGTTGAATGTAGGGGCGTATGGCTATACGCCCCTACGAATTTTCCTCTGTTTTTACCTCGGCAAACCATTATGACACGCCGCACAGTTAAGCGGCCCCTGGGTGCGCCATTCCATGGTGGTGCTGTTGTGACAGGACGTTGTTGAACAGGTGCCCTGACTGTAAGCCGGTTTCTTCCGGGCCAGATCGTAGGAACTGTAGGTTTTGTAACCCTTCACCCTGGTCCAGCTGGTGTAGACCGTCTGTACCGTCGTGATGTTGTTGCGGAGCTGGGCTTTTGACTTCATGACGTAGGGATCCTTGAATACTACGTCAACCTTGCCGTCAACATGGACCTTGTTGGAAGTGTAAATGTCCAGGGTTCCCTTCAGGCCGCCGCTGCCCGCTGCCGAGTGGCAGGTGGAGCAGTTTGGATTCTTGTCATTCCACGATGCTTTTACCGTATCGTAATGGCACATGTTGCAACTGATGGTGGTTGAGGTGTTCGGGTCACCATGGACCGAACCGGAGCCGACGCCACCTGCCACCGTCATCAGGCTGGTTATGCCGGAGAAGACACCTTTGGAGTGGATGGCGACGTTGTGCTTGCCGTGGGCCGATGAACCGGCCATGCCGTTACTGTTGGGTGAGTTGCCGTGGCATTGGCTGCACTTGTCTACGTTGGCCCACGGTGAAACGCCATTTTGGTCTTTGTAGTACCAGTTGGGTGTTGCATGGTAGTCATAGGTTTTGGTGTCTTCCGAAATATACCCGTTACTGTGACAGTAGACATTTTGACAGGTGACGGTCTGTCCGGAGACAAAGGGGGTGCCGAACCAGGTTTTGTCACCAGCCACTGAATCGCGGGTTTTGTTCTTGGTTTTAACGGTACCGGTCAGGCTGTGGCTCGGGTCAAGGTCAACATCGATATTCATGTTCTTGTGGAGTCCCGAATCAAGCATGTTGTGGCAGAAACCGCAGGCGTAGCGGGGGAAACCACCCACATACTTGATCTCATAGATCCAGGAGGGATCAAGGAAATCACCTTTTGAAAGTGACTTTCCGGTCAGGAACAGGTCGGCATCGGTATGGACGTTGTGGGAACCGACCAGTCGTCGCTCAATGCAGTTGGTTGCCCCTTCGGGGCATGCGGTGGAGGAGTGACAACCAAGACACTCATCTACCGTAACCTCAATAGTGCCATTGATATGGAGGCTTTTACCCGACGAAGTGAAGCCGACGTTTGATTGATCCACATGGTTGTGACAGGCACTACAGGTGGTACTGGTGTTATGGGGCGCCGGAGGCGGATAGCCGTGGCACTTGTTGCATGCCAGATAGCCGGAGACACCCCACGTTGGAGCGGGGTCAGCACCTGAGGGCACCATGGTCACACCATCATCCGCTTTTTTGAGAACGCCGGCATGGCAATAGTTGTTAGTGCAGGTCCTTCCCGGTGCGCCGCTGTAGGCAGGGTTAACGGCTGTTCCAACGTGGCCGACGTCACCTGGGTAGCTTGCGTTATGGCTTGCCAATGTACCCCACGCTAACCGGGCCGGGAGGCTGGACATGTGGCCGAAACTGCTGATTGATGCGGGAACCGTGTGGCATTGGCTACAGGCAATGGGGTCTGAAATGTTGTGTGACCCGGCCAGATGGGAGGCGTGTGATCCGGCGTATTTACTGGTGGCGTTGCCAGCCGTGTCGGTAAAGGCCCCCGTTTGCGCTGCCGTACGGGTTGAACCGTGGCATTTTTCACAGGTACGTGCGTCGCTGTTAAGCCCCCAGTTACGGGTGGCCCGGCCATGGCATTTGCTTGTGGAACAACTGCCGTAGCCATTGGCAGGTGAATTGTCACTTGCCTGTGAGTAGGTGGTGTTGGCCCCTTTATCGGTAAAGGAGAGATTGATAGTGCCGTCGGTGTGGCTTGCCGGATTAAACGCGGTGGCCGAATAGGAAGCACCGTGACAGGTGGAACAGGCGTATCCGGCACCACTGCTGCCGCTGGTGACATTGTTTAGCACAGCATGACGCCGGTGACTTCCCAGTTGCAGGTCGTCGGTTGTTTCAGCCAGGGTGGACATGTCCTTGTGACAGCTGGCACAGGTCATAGTGCCGTTATTGCCCCAGTTGGGGGCGTTATAGAGGGTGGCGGGACCGTTCCCCCCCGGTGTCTGTACGTTACTGTGACAATAGGTGGTGCAGTTTTTTGTGTCTGCTTTATAGTTCTCCGAATATCCGGTGAAGGCAAAGCGATAGGCCACATCGCGGCTCTTGTTCAGGTGTGCCGTCGAATAATCACGAAGCTTGCCGACCACCAAGGCGTCAACCGTGGTGGTATGGCAGCGTGCGCAGCCACGGGAATCGGTGACATTGTTTGCTTCGATATGTTTCTGGTGACTGTTGGGGGTTGTGGCACCATTAGGATAGTTGGGGACACCGAAAGTGGTGCTCCACGTTGCCCCGGCGGAGCTACCATGGCAGCCGCTGCAGGTGAGTTTTGCATTGCCGCTCCAGATTTTGCTGCCGGTCATGCTGCGGAATACCGGGACCGCCTGGCCCGAACTGTGGCAATAGACATTTTCACAGGTGGTGTTGAGTTGTCCGGCTTTGGCACCGGTATAATCCTTGAAACTGTTGAGATGTTTCCCACCGGCGATCAATGACGTATTGCCGGAAACCGTGGCTGAATGACATTCGGAACAGACAAGGTCGTTGCCTCTGCCCATCGTAGAGTAGTTATTCATATGTGAGGCATGTTTGCCGGTTGCCATGGTCTGGACCGAACCGGAAGCACCTCCATGGCAGCCGGAGCAGTCGGTCGCTAGTGATTTTCCCCACTTTGGAGTGGTTTTAAGAACGCCATTACCGTCCGAATGGCATGATGCGGTGGTACAGGTGCCGCTGTAGGTACCGGCCGGATGGCGGGCGACTGTGACCGGGTAGCCGTTAAGAACGTCGACGTTGTCATTGGAATGGTTGGTGCCGCCGCTGACGCCGCTGATCGCTCCGCTGTGGCAGAGGTTGCAGGCGGCGTTGGTGATGGCCATATGCTTGGTGTGGCTGCCGGTGTCGGGGGCACCGTTTGCAGTAAAGGCACCACTGTCAGTGTGGCAGGATGCACAACCGGTAGTGGAGCCCCATACCGGAGAAATAACCGCACCGGCCCCGTAGGGGCTGGCGTGGCAACTGGCAGACGCACAGTAACCGGTGTAGCTGCCGGGAGCATGTTTGGCAACCGGTGCACCAACGTAATCATTCGTTACTTCAACGGTTCCGTTGGCGTGATTGGCACCACCACTGCTCCCCTTGACCGATCCGTCGTGACACTGGCCGCAGGAGGAGTTGTAAAGAGCCATGTGGGCACCGTGGCTACCGGTGGTGGGGGCACCACTGGTGGTGTCAAAGGCTCCCGCGCCGTTATGACAGGCGGCACAGCCCACTGTTTGGCCCCAGACCGGGGTGGTCGTCGAGCCGGTGCCATAGGGATTGGAGTGACAGGAAGCGGTGGTGCATGTCCCACTATAGGAACCGGCGGTATGTTTGGCGGTAACCGGATAGCCGTTGCTTACATCTATTGTATCGTTAAGATGATTGTCACCACCACTGCTGTTTTTGACAGCTCCGTTGTGGCAGAGATTGCAGGCCGAGTCGGTGAGAGCCATATGCTTGGCATGGCTGCCGGTGACCGGTGCGCCACTGGTCCCATCAAAGGCACCGCCATCCTTGTGGCATGCGGCACAGCCGACAGTGGCACCCCAGAGGGGGCTTGTCAGGTAGCTTTGACCGTAGGGACTGGCATGGCATGAAGCGGTGGCACAGGTACCCACGGTGCGGTCAGCCGATTGACTGGGGAGATATTTGCCGTTTTCACCGCTGTATCCCACATTATTCAGGTTAATTGATCGTTTACCGGCACTGGTGGCGTGGGTAAAGGTGCTGTGGGGGGTGTGGCAGGGGGCACAGGAATTCTGCACAGTTGCCAGGGAAAGATGGATGCTGTGGGAATAGGTGGACGGCTGCTCCCCATGGCATGTCGAACAGTTAGTTGTGGAGGCACTTCCCCATTTTGACGTTGCCGTCTCAAAATGACAGTTGACGTTGGAGCAGTTGCCAAGGGGAGGTATGGTGGTCTGGTTGAGGAATACCGCCCCTTCCCGCTGGTAGAGTGCCCCCGAAGGGTGGGGGGAGTTGTTGATGTTGGTGGTCACCTTGATCTCTGTGGTACGGTGACCGGTCAGATAATCCGCAGTACCGGCACCATGGCATTTGCTACAGGTCCCGGCAGTGGCCGTCACCCCCATATGGCTCTGATGATTTCCCTTAAAAGCCCCACTCTCCGGATTACGCGCTCCATCGGGAGAGTCCAGAGGGGGCATGCTGTGGCAGGAAGCACAATCCAGGGTGTACTGGGTGTCAGCACCCGAGTTCTGCCCGGTCAGTAGCAGGAAACCTGCCAGTATCAGAGCGGAAAACAGCTGGAAACCAACATGTCCCTGTCCGCGTTTTTTCAACATATGGTTACTCCTTACGATAAAGGACTAAAATTGAGTGCTTCGTTGAGTGTTCAGGTTCCGACTTCGATATTGAGCTAAGACCGAAGTAGGAATCTCAAAACTCACATTGTCGTGTTTTTGTTGGGCACGCTTTGCTTTGCCCAACCTACGGTATTCTCGGGAAATCTCCTTTTTTATGAAGTCACCTTTTCCATGAAATCCCCCTCAATCCCCCTTTTATAAAGGGGGACTTTTTGGGATTACTTCCCCCAATAACAATGGAGGATTTTTCAGGCGTTTCACTTTGTGGTGGCGGGCAGGAACCATACCCCACCCGCCACCAATCCTAACAAACAACAATCAAACTATCGTTCCGTACTCCACTTCTCGGTCGGCTTGAAGTGGCAGGATACGTTGAAGCAGGTACCTGTTATATTCTTGCCACCAGTTACAAGCTTGGCGGTTGTGTAGCTTGCCATAACGTCGCCGCTGAAGCGGAGGGCCTGGTCAATCTTCACGGCTACGTTACCAACATGGCTCCTGATCGGCAGCTGTCTCATGTGGCTATCCGATCCGCCGCTATGACACGGCAGACAAGGTGCGAAGCCCATGCTCGGTGTGATATTTTGGGCAAGGTGGGCGGCCACAAGGTGGGCACCACCACCGCCGGAGTAATCTTCAAACTTGGCGTTTGCATAAAGACCTGATTTTTTGAAATCCGTACCGGATACCAGGCTAAGATTTCTCGGTACCGGCGGATAACCGTGGCAGGTATCGCAGGCACCGTCCGGCTGGAATGCTTTGAAGGCCGGATCTGCCGGGTTGTGAGCATGGCAGGACGTACAATCTGCGTCACTGGCCTGGTGGGCTCCGGTATTGGCTTTGCCCCTCTGGAAGTAGGACGTTTTGACACTGTCCGTATGGCAAACCTGGCAGACGCCGGTTCCCTGGTCGTTGACGAAGTTCCGATTGGCGTCAAACGATACATTTACGGAACTCATTCTACCTTGGATCATGTAAGCGTTAGACGTGCCGTGTGGATCGTGGCATGCCGTACATTTGTTGGCAAAACCAAAGTGCGATCTGGTGATCTGTTTTTCGGAATCGGTGACCTTGGTGCTGTCAGCATGGCAGTAAGTACAATTGGCATCGCCAGTTCCGAGAGCAGATGCTAGACGTTTGGCACCGTTCTGACCAATGTGGGCAGACGAGTTGTCATGGCACACGGTACAGCTATTTGTTCCGCCATTGATGCTGCCGTGACCTTCAGATGCTGCCAGGGTCTTGTCAGCAGCGGTTTTGCCGTTAATGACGGACAAGGCACCATTGGTTGTCGTATGGCAGCTTTCGCAGGCGAGTCGTGTCTGTGAAGCACCGTTGCCTGCCCAGGTTGTGGACTGCTTATGGCAGGAGGTACAGTTTGATACCGTGATACCACCGTTCGCCTTGGCCAATGTTGCAGAGCCGGTGGTGATGGTCATGTTGCCGCTGTTCAGGTTAATGCTCTGGTTGTCATGGGTTGCACTGGCGGAATCGGTATACGCATGGCAAACTGCGCAACTTGTGCCGGTGTTGGTACCCATGGCGGGACCGTAGGTACCACTCACGTGAACATTGTGGATAGCGGTGTCATTTGAGTTGTATTCGGCAAACTTGGTGCTGAATGTGCCGCCTACGCTATGGCAGACACCGCACTGTGAGGAACCGCCCCAGACGACCGGTACCGAGTTATGGCAGGATGTGGTACAGTTTTTACCTGCATCAAAACCGGCAACGGTTGTGCCACTTACGGCAACCGAGCCGATTACGTGTTTTGAACTGTCTTTGATGGCACTGCTGCCGGTTGCTGTTGCACTATGGCAATCTTCGCAGCTGATGCCAGCCTTGAGAAGGTGCTTGGCGTGGGTTCCGGAGGTCAGTGTTAAAGAATCACTGCCGTGGCAGCCGTTACAGGCAAGCTTGGCACCCCACGTTGCGGCCGGTGCGGTAAAGAGTTGGGTTCCTCCCTGTTTGCCGTTATGGCAGTCGTTGGTTGAACAGCTCTTGGTTGCACTGTTATAGGTGACCAGTGTACCGCCGACGTTAATCGTCTTGTCGGTGTGAGAACCGCCCGCTTTCAGCGTACCATCGTTGTTGACTGTTGAAGCATGGCACTTGACGCAGTCCGCTGCCAGAGTGGCGTGGATTTTGTGGCTGTTGGCGTTTGTTGCTCCAGCACCAAGGCTGGAGTAGTTGGGCATACCGTTGATGCTCGTGAAGGAGCCGGTTCCGGTTTCGGAGCCGTGGCACCGTGCGCACCCTTTGCTATCTGCTGCCTGATCCCAGGTAACCGCTTTCTGGTTGCCTTTGCCATCGCTATGGCAGTAGGTAGTGGAGCAGGAGAGGGATGCATTGAATTGGCCATCAAACTTCTGTACCTTTGCACCAGACAGGTTGACAAAGGTATTGACATGTTTGGCTTTGTTTGTGATGGCACCAGCGGCATCAACCGTGGCAGCGTGGCAATCAACGCAGCCGTAGTTTGTGCCGAGGTTGCTGTTAGCTACGTGCTTGGCATGCTTGCCGGACAGGGTTCCGGTGGAGGCGTCGCCGTGGCAACTTACGCAGGTAGCTGTACCATTTTTCCAAGCGGGGGTTGTTACCGAGCTTATTCCCTGACCATTGCTATGGCAGTACAAATTGGAGCAGGTATCTGAGGCAAAGGTAGCTGAACCACCACTGTTCTGTGAAGCTGCGAAGTGTACGTCAATACCACGTGGCGTTGCCGATGCAGCACTGGTGGCGTGCTGGAAACGTGCCGCACCTGACTTGGATGTGTAATCCGTATGGCAGGTCGCGCATGCTGCGGTACCGCCATAATAGGCAAGATGTTTGGTGTGGCTTCCCTGACTTGGGGTGTCGTTATGGCAGGTGTTACAAGCTGCCACGGCGTTGCCGTTTTGACTGTCACTGCCACCCCACGACGGTGTGGTGCTTGCCCATTTACCGTTGCCGGTATGGCAGGCAGCGGTCGAACAGGTTGACAGCGGGTTCGGGGGAACCGACGTCTGGTTCATGAAGGTGCCGGTTTTCCGGGCATAGCCAAGGTCTGTACTCAACTGAATGTTCTTGTCCCGATGTGACGTGCTGTAACTGGTGACATCGTTGACGCCATCGTTATGGCATTTGTTACAGGAAATCGCCAACCCGGTAGCATGGGTCTGGTGTTTACCCGGTACGGCACCGGTGACCGGATTTTTCTTCTCGGTTCCGGAATCCTGTGGCGGCATGCTATGGCAGCTTTGGCAGTTAAAACCGGTGTACTGCCGTGTAGCCGCATCTGCCGATGTGACCTGTAGTACCGTGCTACAGAGCGTCAGCCCGATAAAAAACGGCAACATTCCCCATCCAATTTTAAAAAAGCTTCTCATGTTTTACTCCTCCTTCCATTGAGTTTACTCCATACAGCGTGTTGAACTGCGGTGAAGCTGGTTCTACAACTGACTGTTGCTGCACGATTTTCATGCTGTGATCGGTACACCTCCTCTGAAACAAAAAATTACTTCTCACTGCTCCACCTCGGTGATGGACTCATGTGACAGGCAATGTTGAAGCAACTGCCGGTTTTTGCTGCCGATGACTGGTCAACAAGTTTGGCACCGGTATAGATAATAAAAGTGTTGGCGAAGCGTATCGCCGGATCGACGTTTATCGTCACGTTGCTCCGGTGACTGGCCACCGGAAGTAGCATTTTATGATTGTTACTGGGGTTCTTACTGCCACCGTTGTGGCAGAGGGTGCAGTTACGCCAGCCTTCTGAGGCCTTAGCCGTTTGTGGGATGTGGGCTGCAAGCAGGTGGGCACCACCACCGCCGGAGTAATCTTCGAAACGGGCGTTATTCCAGTTGCCGGTGGTGCCGAAGGAGACGGTCACCGCTCTGGCTGCCGGCGGATAGCCGTGGCAGGCGTCACACTGTCCGCCACTGGCACTGAATGCGGAGCCACCGTCGGAGCCGCTATGGTTGTGACAGGTGGTGCAGCGGTGGTCGCTGTTGTGGGCGTCACCGGTTGAAGTGGCGGTGTAGTGGGCGGTGCTGGTGTGGCACACCTGGCAAATGCCGCTGCTGCCGACGTAATCGGTACCGGTTCCGGTGGCGGTGAAGGTTGTCCCCGTGGTCAGCAGCGGGGCACCGGAAGTTCGATCACTGGTTTTTGCCACCTTGTCGTGGATCATGAAGATATTACCGTCACCATGGGGGTCATGGCAGTCCCAACAGAAGTAACCGCCGCCGCTTGACCCGCCGTGGTCGGCACCGAAATGTCGTGATGTGACGGTGATCGTGGCCGTTTTACCCAACTCTCCGGTGGCTCCCGCTCCGTGGCAGATCAGGCAGGGGGCATTTCTGCCGAAGGAAGCGGTGGAGAAATTCTTCAGTCGGAATTGGTTGGCAGAGCTGTTGTGTTTGGAGCCGCTGTCATGGCAGTAGTTACATTGGTTGGTCCCGCTCAGGGCGGCCGCCGGGTTGCCGGATGGATAACTGCCCGAAACACGTCCGTGACCGCTGCTCAGCCATTCGGTTGCTGAAATGACCGCTACGGGTGATTTCGCGTTGAAGGGGAGGGTGAAAACATCGGTGTCTATTGTACCGGTGTGGCATGCCTGGCAACCGGTGTCGGTGCTCCCCCAGAGGAGGTCGGTTGACTGGGAACCGTGGCAGGAGACGGTGGCACAGCTTCCGTATGGTTGGCCGGAGGCAAAGGTACTTCCCTTCGAATAGGTGGCGGTGGCACCGTTAAAGGAGAGGTTAAGCGTCCCATTGGCATGGAGCGCAGTGCCAGAGCCGGAGCCGTTATGACAGCTGGTACAGGCTATACCGTCATCGGACACATGGAGCTTGTGACTGCCGGTAGCGGCCGTTGATGATTGGTCTGCGTGGCAGCTGCCGCAGGTGAGGGTTGAACCCCAGACAGCCGCTTTGCCGGAGTGGCAGCTGATGTTTGAACATTGAGCCGGCACGGTTGCCGAAGGGGTGTTGGCAAGGGTAAAGGTGGTGCCGGAAACGTCATAAATTTTATTGACATGGGGTGAACCGCTGATGATCTTGCCGGCTTGGTTGACCACGCTGCTGTGACAGACCGCACAGCCGATCCCCATGCCGACCACGTGGGCGGCATGGCTGTTGGCCTTTGGTGTGCCGTTGCCATAGGCGGGTCCGGTCGTTGTGCCACCGTGGCAGCCGGTGCAGCCAAGGGTGGTTTTGCCCCATAACGGTGCGACTGCGGGGGTAAAGGTACCGGAGAGGGTTGTGCCGTCACTGTGGCAGTAGAGGTTCGAACAGCTGTTGGTGGCGGTTGTGTAGTTTATGGTTTGGACGAAATCGACGGTTTTATTGATATGCTTGCTGCTGTCAGTGGCGTCGGGCACCGGGTGGCAGAGTGCACACCCCATGACGAGCAGATGGGGGGTGTGGCTGCCGCTGGTTGGCGGGTAGCCGTGGCAATTGGAACAGGTGACGTTGGCCGTAAAGGACGATTTCTGGTGGTCGTGGGAGTGGCAGCCGACGCAATCGGTCTTGAGTGAGAGGGCGTGGGCAGCCGGATATTTACCGCCGGGGGATGGTACGCTGTGGCAGGTTTCGCAGAGGCCACTGCCATCACCTTTGTTGTAAATAATGGCACTGCCGGTGAAGGTGAAATAGACCGGTTTACTGCTGCCGTTGACGGTCATGTTTCTTCGTACCAAATAGCTGTTGGTCCCCTTGCTGCCGGTGGGGTCGTTGGGGTCAAATTCCACATGGGCACCGTGACAGTCGGCGCACTGCACATCCTGACCATTTGCATTGTGACTTTTTTTACCGGCATGGCAGTTGGTACAGATATTCGGATTGTCGGCACCTGGTGTGGTGGCCTTGGCACCACGCAGGTCGGTACGGAGCAGATAACCGTCGTTACTGCTTAACTGGGCAAAGGTGGTGCTGCTATCGACGGTGGAACTTTTTGAGTCGGTATAGTGAACACCGTGGCAGGTGCTGCAGAGCAGGGTGTTGTTTGACTGGGAAAGCCGGGCGCCAAGGTCGGACGTGGCGTTGTTCGGGTTACTGTTGATCGGTGGTATGTTAAAAGAGCCCGGTTTACCGGTTGCCGCCTGAGTGTAATTAATGTTGACCGGATGGCTGCCGCTTTGGTGGTTGGTAACATTACGACTCCGGTGACAATCGAGGCAGAGTCGATCCCCATCGTTGGACATCCGGAGGTAGGGTGCGTTCTGTTCTGTGTGCTGATTATGGCAACGGACGCAGGAGAGTTCATTGTCCATACGTCTGGTTATGGAGGTCATGGCTGCCTGTATGGGAGGGAGGGCTCCAGCGGCCGGTACGGTATCGGAACCGCTCCAGCGGTGGGAGGTGTGGTTCATGTTGTTGATGCCGCTTGCGGTATAGGTTTTGAACGGGTTTGCCGCATCGCCGACGGCCAGCGGTTTCATGCCGGCTGTCGTATTGCCGGGAGAGTGGCACGAAATGCAGAGGTTGCTGTAACCGCTGCTCCCCTGGCTCATGTGTGTGGTATGGCAGGTTGCACAGGTAGTACCCTTATCCGGATCGTAATGCGCCCCATCATAGGCGTACGACGGGATAAGGGACGTGAGCAGAAAGATTATCGCGAGAGCGTATCGCGGCATCATTTTTTTCATGGGCAAGCTCCTGAACAACAGTTTACAGGGCAATTTCATACTCATTTACTGTTCTCTCCGACGGACAACGCTGCACCTTTTTCAATAGCCAAATTCAACTGAAAACAGCGGCTGAACCACACCGGTGCTCACACTCACATCACTTCCGTTTAATACTTCTGATACTTCAAAGGTATCGGTAGCCAGTGAGGAAGCGGTGTTGGCCGGCAGGGTTACGCCGTTTTCAACGGTGCAAATCAGCCGTACGAAGGGCTGTCCGGCGGAGAAACCACTGGCGTTGCCACCTATGATAGTCACGGTTCTGTCCGTGGTGTTCAATTTCGGTCCAAGCACGGAAAAATTATTCAATCCCTGTATGGCCGAACCGCTTATTTCGCCCGTCACCTGATCGGCAAGGGGAAGCGTTGTCCCGGCGGGGAGTTTGAAGCTGGTATTAATGCCACCCAGAGTAATTGCGGAATCGGCCGAGCTGGTGGAGATCGTGATGGCGACCGTTTTCTGCGTCAGTTGGGGCGTGTCTTTACCACTGCCGCCGCTGCCGCTCCCCCCCCCGCACCCGAACAGCGTGAGAAACAGCAGTAATGCAATTGGAACGGATATTTTTTCGTACATGATGGGCACCTGTTATCTCACGAGTTAGGCAGGACAAGCCTGCCGGGTACGACTACAATCCAATTACTTTGCGCAAAACGGCCATGATGTCGCCAATGGTCAGCTTGCCGTCACTTGTTGCTTCGCCATCGAGTACGGGCGCGATATCTATATGGAGCATCTGTTCCGTGGTAGCTGGGGCTTCCAGACCGGCAAGTATGCGAGCCGCTTTGACTACATCGTGAATGGTTGGGGTATCTTTCGCCGTGCCATCGCTGTTCTTGGTCAGGATACCGTCGCGGCTTGATACTCCAGCTTCGGTGAGGGAACGGATGTTGAGTGAAGCGGCATCATAGCTGTCACCGGAGAGATTGAGGGTGAGCAGGCCATCGCTGCCCGGTACGCCCCTTCTGACAAGGCCGTTTTTGTCGGTGGCGAGCAACTGGCGACCGGTTTCATTCTTACAGGTGACAACCAGCGGTTTCGCCGTGACAACCGTAATGTCCGGAACGGTGGGGTCGTACAGCACCGTTCTTGTGACGGTTGACGTGGCACCGCTGCTGTCGGTGGCGTTGATAACTACCGTGTAGTTGCCCTTTGTCGAGAAACGGGGCAGGGTGAGACCATAGGTGATCTTTCCGTCGGCGGCGGTGGTGGCAACCGGTACGGCCACACCGTTGACGGTCGCCGTTACCGAGACATTGTTCACCGATTCACCCACCACATTCATGGTGCTCTTGGCCGTGGCCATATCTTTCTTTGGCTCTTTGACGATCAGTGAGGGGAGTTCGGCGTGGTAGACCACACTGGAGAAGAGGTCAACTTTCTTTTCTGCCGGTGTGATGACATCTTCCCGCATGGTAATCTGGATGTTGTTGACGCCAGGGATGAGGGTCAGATCCTTGGCCCAGCGATAGGTTGATGCGGTACTGTAGGTGTCGGCGGTGACGGTTTTTGCCGTCACTTTTGAGGCAGGCAGGCCGTTGACGAACACCGAATAGCCGACCGTAGCCGTTCCGGTGATTGAATGTGCCGTTGTGGTGGCAACCCCCACCACCTCACCGGTGGTATTGTCGATGGTGAGCACCGGCAGTGACGGATCGTAGGTGACAGTACGGCTGATGGTTTCTGCGCTGTCGTTTCCTGCCCCATCGGTGGCGACGATGGTAACGGTATTGCTCCCCGCCGCCAGTAGGAGAGCGTCACAAAAGGAACCGTCACTGACGGAAATAACCTTTGCCGTTCCGTTGATGCTTACCGTCACTGCGGCGGTATTGGCGTCTTCGACCGTGCCGGAAATGGTCTGTACCGGATTTGTCACCGAACTGCCATTGGCGATGAAGCTGACCTTCAGCTTGGGGGGGATACTGTCGAGGGTAATGTTGAAGCTGGTGGTGGTATCACTTAACCCCTCTTTTGAGCCGACCACTGAGAAGGTGTTAATGCCCTCCGTGAGCGGTACGGTTCGATTCCAGTTGCTATTGGTGACCGTGGCGGCGGTTCCGTTGACCGTTACCGTGGCACCGCTGGTAACCGTGCCCGAGACGATGAAAGTGCTGCTCTTTGTCAAACGGGTGGTCGGATCAAGGGTCAGGGTGACCGGTGTTTTACTGGCCTCTTGGGGAAGTACGGTAATAATGGCATTTTTCACCGTGGAGGCGACCGTGTTGGTGGCGGTAATTTTAATGGCATTGTCACCAACTTCAAGGGGGATCGTCGCGGACCAGATGCCTGAAGTTATGGTGGCATTGATGCCATTTACCACAACACCGGTAATGTTTTTCGTACTGGTGACGGTACCGCTGATGGTGAGGGTGGTGAGATTGGTCACCAGGGGGAGCGTGTTGATAGTTAACGTCGGACCCGTTGTCTTGATAAACGAGGGGGGGTCGGTCACACCGTACAGTGCGATGGCACCGTTACCATTGGCAACAATCAGTCTCCTGTTTTGGGAGTCAGAACGGTCGTAGAGAACATCATAGGGGGCAATGAGCTTGTCACTGCCAAGGCCGTAGGAGCCGACATAGCGCAAAAAGGTGGGGCCGGTCGGATCTATGGTCTGTATGGTACTTTGGTAGGCATCCAGCACGTACATACGACTCAGGCTGAGATCAGAGGCATACTCGAAGGCGACCGCCTGGGGGAGGGTGAACTTGAGGGCACCTGACCCGAAGGAGCCGATGCTTTTCTGGTAGGTACCGGTGGTGGAGAAAAACTCCACCCGGCCGTTCAGTGAGTCAACGACGGCAAGCTGCTTGGCTGCCGATTCGTAACTGATGCCGGTCGGCTGGAGGAACTGCCCCTCCCCTTTGCCGTCGCCTCCAAAGCTGTTGTCCGGCTTGCCGCTGACCGCCACTCCGGTGGAGCGGGGGGTGAAGTCGGCGTTGAAAACCTGGACGCAGTTGTCCTGGCTGTCGGTGACGAAGAGGGCTCCCGTTGCGTCAACTGTTATGCCGTTGGCTTTTTTAAAGGTGCCAAACTTTTGGAGCTCTGTTCCGTCGCCATCAAGTACTGAAATGTAGGTCAATTGACTGACAAGTATCTTGTTCGTTGTGGTGACCGCAATGCCGAAGGGGCGTTTTGCCAGGGAAATTTTCTTGAGCAGCTTGCCGCTGTTGGATAGTTTGAGTACGCCACCCCCACGGGGGTCGGTTACGTAGAGATTCCCGTAGATGTCATTGGCCAGCCGCACCGGTGATGTGATCCCCTCCCTGAGAGAGTTCAGGCTGCTCACGTTTGGTGCCACTGCGGCCAGGGAACGGGAAACCGGTAAAATCAGCAGGGTGGTCAGTATCACTGCCAGAGTTTTCAGAAATGCTTTTTGTCTCATAGCTGTTCGGTGCCTCCGTTTACCAGATTTTCGATGTGCCACCATGACAACCGGAAATCGGGGCGGTACAACTTTTTGTGGTTGGGTTAAAACCGATGGTTGCTTTAAGGGTATCAGCCGGAAGCTGGTTAAATCTTGCTGATGATAAGTTGCTGAAATGTCTTCCTGATACTGCGATGTCGATGGTGTGGCAATCACGGCAGCCATATTTTTGGGGGCTTACCAGGTGATAGTAATGTTTACCGCTGTAGTAGCTGGTGTGGGTTGGAACACCGGCACCGCTGCCCAGGGTATGGCAGTCGCTGCAGTCAATGCCGTTGGCAGAACCCCAGGGTGGTGTGGTCTGGCCTCCGTGGCACTTGATGTTGGAACAGGTTACGGTGGAACCCGTACGGTTACAGGTTCCACCGCTTCCCCCCTCGGAGAAGGCGGGAGGAAATCCGATCAGGGGATGTGTGGTATAATTCCCCAGAGTTGCGACATGATAGCTTTGATGGAGAGCGGTGCCACTGCCGCCTCCCCGATGACAGTACTGGCACGCAGCGACTGTGTTAGTAAGTTCGGGTAATGACATATGAACCAGATGGGAACCGGCCCTATTGGGAGAAACGGCTTCAGACACGGTGTTGCCGGGGGGGGTGCTATGGCAGGAACTACAGCTGCCGCTCCGTGGAACGGTGCCTTCCTGAAGTGAGAGATGACAGCTGCCGCAGGATGGCGCCTTGGTACCGGACGCCTGGGTGCCACCGGTCAAATAGGTGCCGTGGCAGAGGGGGCAGGCATTTGACTGGTTACCGGCTGTTTTGTGGTCGTTCCATGGTTTTGGGTGAGCCAGGTTGGTGGCTGCTCCGGATGGCTGGCCGGTCAGATGGCATCCGGCCGCTTCACAGCCCACGGTGAGTGCGCCTATCACGACGTTGAAACGGGGGTTGCTGCCGGCACCACCGGTGGTGCCGTGGCAGAGCTGGCATGCCTGGATATCACGCAGTGCAGCCACACCATGCAGGGATCGCTCCGTAAAGGGTATGGCATGGTTGGGAAGGCGGGGAGCGTGGCCGTTGCTGTGGCAGGTTGTCAATCCCCCCTGGTTGAAACAATCAACCTTGGAAACGCTGCCCCCCTTTAGGTCGGCCCCATGGCATTCCATGCAACCGGCCGGGTTGGCACGATACTGGACTCGATGACCTGAAGCCACCCAGTTCGCTTCCGTATGTTTTCCACTGACATTTGCCGTGGGGGCGGCATCGTTCAGGGAGTTACACCCCCAGAGGGCGGTGGACAGTATGACGATACACGATAATTTGATGGTATGCAGCATGGGCTTCCTCTTGTGAAAACGGGCTGTTATCGATCCTAACTATGACAAACCATACAGCGGTCGTTGTTTCCCCGGCCATGGCAGCGGTTGCAGCTGGCCGGATTCATTTTCCCCTCGATTTTGTGGATCGTCAGATAGTTGCCCCGGTGTGGCAACTCACGATCGGGCCGCTCCGATAATGTGCGGGACGGGAGGATTTCGGTGCGCGGGGTGTGACAGTCGGCACAGAAGGATTCCTTGTGGCAGCTTGCACAGAGGCGACTGTCGCTTGCGGCAGGGAATCGATGGTTTTTCACAAAGGTCGGGGAATGACTAAAACGAACCACTGATTTCAGGGTGCCCTTGTTCTGGTCGTCATGGCATTCGACGCAGTTCACCTGTTGACCACGGGCAAGTGTTTCCTGATGCGATGTCTGCCGGTTTGGTAGCTTTTCCAGTGCAGCGCAGGCCATCAGCAGGGTGGTGAGGAGTACCGTTCCCCCGGTTAGCAGGTTCCATAGGTGCTGTTTCATTTCCTGCTCCCTTCGCCGCTGTAGTTGGTATTCCAGACAAGCTTGAGTAATCCCCTGAGATCTTCGGTGAAGGTGGTATCTCTGCCATAGGCGACCGCAGCGGTAACGGTTAATTGGGGCGCGATCTGGTAGCCAAAAGTTGCGGTGGTCTCCCAGATGTTATTTTCGTTATAGAGGCTCTCCCTCAGGAAATAGCCGCTGAAGTCGAGTGATGAGCTGTATTTTTTTGCTTCGTGGAGCAGATAGAGGTTCAACTGGTGAAAGGAACCGTTTCGGAGGGAGGTTATTGCAAAGCCGCCGTCATCAGAGAAATAGTGATAGCTCAGGCCCCCCCGGAGTTTTTTGTCGAGCAGACCTGCGCTGACGTTAGCACCAAAGCGGTCACCTCCACCTTGGCTGCGCGAGTAGTGACGGTAGTCGGCGGTGGTGGTAACCCGGTCATTGACGTCGTAGGAAACCAGGGCGCCGAAAAACCGGGAGGTTAATCCGGCAGTGGTTGCGTTGTAACTTGAAGTGGTGATGAAGGAATACAGGGGGCCAAGTAGTGAGCGGTCATCGTAATCTTCGTATTCGCCGGTAATGCTCAGCTCTTTGGTTGGTTTGATGGTGGGACGGTATGAGTGCTCGGCGAATCTGCCGGTATCGGTATTGAAGCTGCTGTGGCCGATGATTTCAACGTTTTGCAGGGGGAGATACCAGAGGTCGGCTCCGATGATCCGGTGGTTCGGCAGCGTATGGTATTTGAGCGGTTGGGATTGTCCTTCGTACACGGTGGAGGCACCAAGTTCCAGCGATGCTCCGTGGCGCCAGGAGAGTCGCCCACCTGCAATGCTGTCACCTTTGCCATCGCTGTTTTCGTTTGTCAGATGTGCCGTGTGAACCGGAGCCCCACCAAAGAGCGATACGCCGAAGCCGGCGGGAAGATCGGTATGGCCGCCAACGCCATCGACATACTCATTATAAATACCGTCACGAACGGTAAGGCGACCGACGCGGAGATCGGCATTGGCATATTTCCAACGGTACTGTGCGTAGCCGTAGGTTAGGGAGCCGGCCGTATTGGTGGTGTCGTTATAATCGGTATCGGAGAGGGCGGCGCGCCCCCAGCCGTAAAGATGGAGTGACAGGTTGCCATCGGCCATTTTGTCGCTGTCCATACCAATAAACTGGGTGGCCGGCACTAAGTTTAGTTTTTTCGAGGAAGCACCCGTATCGCGCTGTTCAAAACGCACCACTGTCGTTGCGTCGAGAGAACCCTCCACTGCGAATGCCACATTGCAGATGCAGAGGAGTAACGTTGCATTGAGTAAGCTATGTACGTATCTGTTCATAGGACCCCGGCTTTATACGCTTGTATAGTGATATTGTTGAGAAACGATGGTTGTATACTCTAGCAGACAGTGTGCCAACTTTTTCGGCAGTAGTGATTCCAGACATTTGTTTTAAATTGTCTGGAAAAACCCCTGCGACAAAAGTTGACAGTTTTTTGGGCAAATCATACCAAGCCCTTGGTGGGTGGGCATTGGCGTGATGTAGACAGGTTTGCATGAGGCTCGTTTTGTCGCAGGGGTTTTTGGGGTGGTATTTTTTTGAAGGGGAACGTGCCAAGAAATCCCCCCAGCCCCCCTTTTGTAAAGGGGGGAGTAGATGCGCCTCTCAGCATCTGGCTGATACCTCGCAGTCATTTCCTCCCCCTCCTTGGGAGTGGACTTATCTGCTTTTTTGCGAGTGCAACAATCTTAATTAAATAAGTCGTATATAACATCCACTGATACATTGATTTTTTTGTTAAAAACTATTGACAAATTTTTTTTAACGAACTATATTGAATATAGTTGCATTTGAAAAAAATAATAATTCTCTGAAAAAGGCAAAGCCGGGGTGACCCGGTGACGCAAAACCACGGGTCCGTTTAACGGGTAGCCGGGTTACTGAAAGAGGGTGGAATCGTGGACGCCCTTTTTATTTGATGAAATGAAATGGGCGTTTTTTTGCCCTCCGCGCTCGGAATATTCATTGTGAGAACAGGTGAATGGTGGGGGGGGAACGGTCATGGGAATCAAAGGTTTCGTTATATTCTGTTGTGTCGTGGTGGTAGTAACCTGTGCGTCGATATGTCAGGGGGGAGTAAGCGGTAGCGGTTTTGTTCGTCGGGGTGTTTCTCCCAAGTCAATGGCCAAGAAAGTCAGTAGTCAGGCGTTGCCCTGCCAGAACGGTAACGGCAAGATAGTGCTTGATTTTGAAGGGTTAGGTGATAATGAACTCATCTTGCCGACCGCCTATCAGGCGTGTGGAGTGTCCTTTTCCAAAAATGCGCTTTCTCTGATGGATTACGATACCGGTTCCGGAAGTTTCCGTAACGAGCCCTCTGCACACACGGTATTATTGTTTTATGACGAGACCGGGACAGTAAATTCGACACAATTGAACAGTTCCACCGGTATTACCGGCGGTCTTTCCTTTTATTACTGTTCTTTTGCTGCTGATGGCTATGTAAAGGTCTACTCCGGTTCAAATGGCAGTGGCACTGTACTGACAACACTGACTCTTCCCCCGACCACCGATGGCGCAAGCGGTTTATGCGACGTGTGGAAAAATATCGGCGTAAGCTTTAGCGGGATAGCCCAATCCATTGATTTTGGTGGTGTGGACAACGGCATAGCCTTTGATAATATCACCCTCAATTCATCGGTGGCCACCGGTTCTCTCTCCGGGGTAGGCTCAGTTGGCGCCTACAGCAGTGCCACCAGCGACTCCACTACGGGAGCCGGTTCATATGCACCACGTGCCAATAACCCCTCGATTGTTGCTGGCCAGGTGAACTCTGCGTCCGGTTCCCTTCTGCTTGAGCGCACCATTGCCACCACAGGTGGCATGTCGTCCCTTACCCTTACCATTCGCTATGATTCACTGCTGCTTGCCACAGATGCCTTTGGTAACGGCTGGCACCATAACTATGAAACATGGCTTGAGGTGCTGGCACCGGCGCATAATAATGTGCGCATTCACTGGGATGCCAACCACAGTAATACCTTTGCCAATGATGGTTTCAATACCTTTTCATCAACGGATCTGGCCAATAGTGCCATCAGGTATGACACCCTGATAAAGAATGACGACTTGTCGTATACTCTCTTGCGCAAGAATGGTGTTGTCCTTACCTTTGCCCCAAACGGCACATTGCTCAGACAAACACAGCCGGGCGGTCAGGTCGTGAATGTGACCTATGGCGCTAACGGGCGGCTGTCAACATTGACCGATCCGGTCACCGGTGCCGCAGTGATGTTTACGTATCTTGCAAATGGTCTTGTTGACCATGTTACCGATACTTCAAAACGCACCACCGCATTCACCTATGATTCCCGTGGCAATCTGACGAAAATTACCGATAACCATGGACAAACTACCACCTTCACCTCTAACGGAGAAGGACGGGTTGTGACCGGCTCCGATGCTGAAGGGAGAGTTCTTTTCACCAATGACTTCGATACGCAGGGGCGTGTTGCATCACACAGCAATGAATTCGGAATCACGTCCCGCTTTACTTATGATGAAGCCACACTGCCGGGTTACATTGTTACCTCCGTGACCACTGGCGGGGAAGTGCGGGTGGCTACTCATGATAACTCCTATAACCTGGTCGCTCTTAAAGATGAACTCGGTGCTGTGACAACCTATACCTACGACGTTGCTGGTAATCGTCTTTCCGTCACCGATCCGAAAAATAACCGTACCAACTATGGGTATGATTCCCGTGGTCATCTTATTTCCCTGTCAGATCCAAAGAAGGGCACCGTCACCCAAAGTTTTGATGCCAGTGGCAATTTACTGTCACAGTCGGATCCCAACAATAACCGAACCACTTTTCTTTACGATGTGTTCAACCGTCTGACAGGTATTACGACAGCCTCGGGAGGAAACAGCATATTTACCTCTGGTAACGGGCTGTTGTCCACTGTCCGCAATGCCCGTGGCAACCTGTCGAGCTATTCCTGGTATGACAACGGCTACATTAAATCGGTGAGTGATCTCGTGGGGACAATTACCTCTACCTATGATGCCCATGGCAATCTGCTGACAGCTACGGAAAACGGTTCAACGCTGACATACCGATATGATGCTCTTGATCGGCTGATCAGCCATACCGATGGTTCGGGCAATGTTCTCCAGTACGCTTTTGACCGGAATGGTAATCTTGCGACTCTTGTCTATCCCGACGGAAAAACGGTTTCCTATGGTTATGACAGTGGCAATCGTCTGGTAAAGGTGACTGACTGGGTCGGTCGGGTCACCGCTTATACCTATGACGCTGCGGGGCGCCTTGCCATCACCGGAAAACCTGATGGCTCCCTGGAGACCCGATTCTATACCCCCACCGGGAAACTTGCCCAGTTGAAAATTCTTGGAGCCGATGGCACTACGGTTATCGGCAACAGCACGTTTACCTATGATGGAACCGGTAATCTGACCGGTGAGACCACTGCTGATGGGGATCCTGACTACACCCTCTTTTCCACGCTCATGACCTATGGTGCTGACAACAGGCTGACCTCCTATCAAGGTTTACCCATAGGGTATGATGCCGATGGTAACATGCTGACCGCCCCTTTGGGAGTCGCTCTGTATGAGCATTTGTACGACTCTCGTAATCGCCTTACGTCTGTGGCGGGGACTTCATACCGCTATGATTCCTTCAACCATCGTACCGGCGTGACAACGCCAGCAGGGGATACTCACTCTGTTATCAATCCGGCCTCTGCTACCGAGCAGATACTTATGGAAAGGAATAGCACCAATGGTGTTGCCGTCTGGTATGTCTATGGTCTTGGCATGATCAGCAGGGAGGATAGTGCTGACAACAGTTTCAAGGTCTACCATCACGACCGGAACGGGAATACGGTTGCCCTGACCGATTCACTCGGTACTGTCACTGATGCCTATCGTTATGCTCCCTATGGAGAGCTGCTGAAGCGGTCAGGTAACACCCCGAACCGGTTTTTATACCGGGGGCGTGATGGGGTGGTCACCGATGACAACGGCCTTTTACGTATGGGAACACGTTATTATAACCCGATGGTGCGGCGTTTTCTTACGGTGGATGTAGCTTCGGATGGTATCGGTGATGGACAGTCGCTGAATCGCTATACGTACCGGCCAGGAAGCCGGTAAACAGCCCCATACCCAAGAGGAGATCGTCATGAAAACATATATGTTCATATTCAAGGTACTGAGTTGCTGCGCAGTGATGGTGATGATGGGGGTTGCACCTGGGTATTGTGCCGTCTATAGCTATGATGAACTGAACCGGCTCAAAATGGTCACATACGATAACGGAAACCAGGTAGTCTATAACTATGATGGGGCAGGAAATCTCTTGAACACAATCCTGATGCCGCAGGCCTCGCCAGCTGTGCTGGCGGTGCCCCCAACTCCCCCGGCGGAGCCCACGCAGCCATCTCCTCCGGTTCTTGGGGCAGGTGAAAACTCCGCTGTCGTAGCTCCGAGTGACCATATTCCCCCAGCTCTGTCCCTTTCCACACTCGCCTCCGGGACAGTAACCAATTATTCAACTCTTAATGTTACCGGTACCGTATCCGATGGCGTGACAACCGTGACTGTCAATAACGAAGCGGTTACCCTGCGTGGTTTGGACTTCAGCTGTCCGGTTGCACTGCAGACGGGGGACAATGTCATTACCATTCGTGCTACCGATGGCATCGGCAGTGTAACGGCCGAAACCAGAACAATCACCTTACGCCCGGCATTGCACACATTTTCCGTCATTTCTCCCGGCGATAATAGTATGGTAACGACCCCCTTTGTAACCGTAACCGGCACCGTTGACAACAGTGCAACGGTGGTGGCCACCGTCAATGACGGGTCACCCCACACGGCGACCATCGCTGGCAACGGCTATGCTGTTTCGCTTAACCTCAGCAGCGGACTCAACACCATTACCATAACAGTTACCGATGGTGCCGGTACCGTCGTTTCCGCAAAACGGTCGGTGCAGTATGTTCCATCGGCTCTTTTATTAGACATTGTTACTCCGGTGCAGGATACGCAGACCGATCAGCAGAGTTACACCGTGCGGGGGAGGGTAGACAAAAATATCACGGGAACCTCCGTAGCGGTGCTTTTTGAAGGCGTTTCCCACGTCGTCACAGTAACAGATGAAGGGGCGTTCACATATACGGTGCCCTTTACGACCGAAAAAGTATATCCGGTCATGGTCACCGCCACCGATGCCGGTGGCCACTCCGCAACGGTTGTTCGGAGTATCATCTACGGCCACCCGTACAAGGGGGATCTGTCCGGTGATGGTCTTATTGGTATTGGTGATGTGCTGATGATGTACCAGCATGTACAGGGACATGGCACCTTGACTGAGACTCAACTTTCCCGTGCCGATGTTGCTCCCCTCGGTCCCGACGGACAACCACTTGGTGACGGAAAGTTGGACATAGCGGATGTAATCATTCTGCTCAGAAAATCTGTCGGGTTGGGGTGGTAGGTGCCGGTGTTTGCTGCTGGTCCGGTTTTTGAAGAGACTACGATTAAAGGAGTAAGGGAAATGAACAAAAAATCGATTGTTATCTGGGCACTCGATGGATTGATGGTACTGTTACTGGCAGGATGTGGCGATGGGGGGACTGGCGGTGCCGCTGCACCGTCACAACAGTTTTCGCCAGCAATCGTCATCTTGAAAATGGTCACCCAGGGGACACTTCCCGCTGAGACAAGCTTGTCAGGAGTCAGTGTGACCATCTCACTCCCCGCTGGTGTGACTCCGGTCATGCACTCCACGGGCGATGTTGATTCGGCAACGGTTACCGTTTCAGGCGTTGCCATACCGAGCAACTCTCTGCCGCCAACCTACACCCCGGCAACCGGAACCGCACCTGCTACGTTGGAGCTGGTTATTACCAACATGGCAGCAGAGGGCTTTGGCGTGGGAGAATTTGTCACCGTCACCTGTTCCGTAACCCCTGGTTCTTACCCCCGGGAAGAGGATTTTTCTGTTTTAAACTTTTCGGCAATTACCCTGACAGGGGAGGCGACAACCACGGTGAAACCGGCCTTTATCGCTGAAATTAAATGAAGGAGAAACAGGAACCGCAATTTGCCTTGGTTGGATTGAAATAGAGGATAAAAGTTCAGTGGGCATAGGGATTGGAATCGTTTTGTCTGTTAACCCCCATCCGTGACGGAATTGGCGTGCGGTTCCTTACCGCAAAAAAATCTATACCCGGTTTTGTTTCCAGGGGACAGACGTTTTCGCAGCTGCTACAGCTATTGCAGAGCTCCCCCGCAATATAAGGCTCCTTGAGCGTTTTGACCGATCCCAGCCCAAGTTCGGCTTGATCACCACCGTATCACCCTGCTTAACAAGTTTCCGTCCGGAGCTGCCGGACAGAAACTAACAAAGCGTTTCATACCACCGATTCCGTGAATCGCCCGTCGGGTGATGGCGGCGTAGTCGCTCCTCTCGGCTACCGAAATAACAGAAGGCTCCCGAGCAGATACGGCCTCGGTCACCAGGGAGGGGGCCATGAGGAGTTCCGCATCTCCGGCTTTCAAAAATGTTCGTCGGTTCATACGAGTCTTCCGCTCAAAGGATGTGTATGCCAATCTTCCCGTGTATCTGACAATCGACAATACATACTACGCCTTTATCGAATAATTTCAAGGGGACAAATTCGGTCGTCTGGTCGTTTGGGCTTGTCAAGTCAAGCAGTTCTGTGGTATCTTCACGAAATTTTCAACGATGGAGATACACACATACACGGGGGTTTACTTTGAACCAGTTTTATAAAAATCTTTCACTCTGGCTGGTTATCAGCCTGATGATGATCCTGCTGTTCAATATGTTTAACAAGCCACGCACCACTGCGGAAAAGCTTAATTTCAGTGATTTTATCACCCAGGTTGAGTCGGGCAAGATTACCTCCGTTACCATCCAGGGTAATGATATTTCAGGAAAGTATGATGGCAAGGATGGCAAAGAATTCCATACCTACAAACCCTATTCCGATGCGGATCTGACACAAAAATTACTTGATAAGAAAGTCGTCATTAATGCCAAACCGGAAGAAGAGAAATTCTCCTGGTTTTCTATTTTTATCTCCTGGTTTCCTCTCATCTTACTGGTTGGTGTGTGGATTTTTTTCATGCGTCAAATGCAGATGGGGGGGGGCAAGGCCATGTCCTTCGGCAAAAGCCGGGCCAAGCTGCTGACCGAAGCACAGGGGAAGATTACCTTTGAAGATGTTGCCGGTATTGAAGAGGCCAAGGAAGAGCTGGAAGAAATCATTGCCTTTTTGAAGGAACCGAAGAAATTTACCGCCCTGGGGGGGAAAATTCCCAAGGGAGTATTGCTGGTGGGGCCTCCCGGTACCGGTAAAACGTTGCTGGCACGTGCCGTGGCCGGTGAGGCGGGTGTGCCGTTCTTTTCCATTTCCGGTTCTGATTTTGTGGAGATGTTTGTCGGTGTGGGCGCCAGTCGGGTTCGTGACCTGTTTCTGCAGGGAAAAAAGAGTGCTCCCTGCATCATCTTTATTGACGAGATTGATGCCGTTGGTCGCCATCGCGGTGCCGGTATGGGGGGAGGCCATGACGAACGTGAGCAGACCCTTAACCAGTTGCTGGTGGAGATGGACGGCTTTGAGTCCAACGAAGGGGTTATCCTGATTGCCGCCACCAACCGCCCCGACGTGCTTGACCCGGCTCTGCTCCGCCCCGGTCGCTTTGACCGTCAGGTGGTGGTGCCCCGCCCTGATGTCAAAGGGCGTGAGATGATCCTGAAGGTTCATTCGAAAAAAGTGCCGCTTTCTGCCGATGTTGATCTGGCGGTTATTGCCCGTGGTACCCCTGGCTTTTCCGGTGCTGATCTTGCAAATCTTGTCAACGAAGCGGCTCTGCTGGCTGCCCGTATGAATAAAACCGTTGCCGAATCTTCCGATTTTGATAGTGCCAAGGACAAGGTACTCATGGGTGCGGAGCGGCGCAGTATGGTGATCTCCGACGAAGAGAAAAAGAGTACCGCCTATCATGAGGCAGGGCATACCCTGGTGGCGAAGTTGGTTCCGGGGACGGATCCGGTTCACAAGGTTTCTATTATTCCCCGTGGCCGGGCACTTGGGGTCACCATGCAGCTCCCCATTGAGGATAAACACAGCTATTCACGGGAATCCCTGCTGGCACGTATTGCCGTCCTGATGGGGGGGCGTGCTGCCGAGGATCTCATTTTCGATACCTTTACCACCGGTGCCGGTAACGACATTGAACGTGCCACGGATATGGCCCGCAAGATGGTCTGTGAGTGGGGTATGAGCGATAAAATGGGACCCCTGTCCTTTGGCAAGAAAGATGAGTCGATCTTTCTTGGCAGAGAAATGGCCATGCACAAAAACTTCAGCGAAAAAACCGCCGAGCATATTGATGATGAAATCAAGCGAATTGTTGACGAATCCTATGAACGGGCGGTCAGATTGCTCCGTGAGAACCTTCAAACCCTCCATGATCTTTCGGTATGTCTGATTGAGAAGGAAAATCTGAGCGGTGACCAGGTTGACGAGATCATTGCATCGGGAACCTTGAGTCAGGCCGATACCGCACCGGTGCAGGCGGCTCATGCAGATTTAACTGCTTGATATGCCTGAATTTGCTCCCCGGTTGCTGGTTGTAGAGACAGCAGAACAGGCATCCCGTGAGCTGGGGCGCATCGGGGTTGACCCGTTTGGTATCGTTGAAATGGTGCCGAAAATGCGTACCCTTTGTATACAGCTTGCCGATCTTCACTGCAGGCAGGCCAACGTCCTCAAACAGGAGATGCTGTCGGTGGGGGGGGATGGGGCTGTCGCCCGGGGAACGGTGGCATGTAGCATCGACCGGACCGACTGTCTGCTGATCGGCACGGAAAAACAACTTGTTCGGCTTTCCCGTAAGCTGAAAGTGCAGCCGTTTGGTCTTTCCCAACTGGCCGGTGAGCTTGACGATCTGCTGAAACGGATTGCCGGTAAGCCGACCGGGTGGCAAACGTCAAAACGGCTACTGTCATTGCAGCGACCGCTGCTTATGGGAATTCTTAATGTGACCCCGGATTCGTTTTCCGACGGAGGACGCAGTTTTGAACGGGACAGGGCCGTGGAGAAGGCACTTCAGATGGAGGCGGAAGGGGCGGACATCATAGATATTGGTGGTGAAAGTACTCGGCCCGGAGCAGAACTGGTCTCTGCTGAAGAGGAATGTGCCCGGATTCTTCCGGTTATTGAGGCACTGGCCGGTACCCTGAAGTGTGCCATTTCGGTGGACACCTGGAAGAGTGGGGTGGCCGAACGAGCCGTCGGGGTCGGAGCTGAAATCATCAATGACATCTCTGGCTTTACCTTTGATCCCCGAATTGCCACGGTGGCGGCAGCGACCGGGGCGGGGGTGGTACTGATGCATACCCGTGGTACTCCGGACAAGATGCAGCAGAATACCGTTTATGGTGATCTTATGGGCGAACTGGCGACGAGTCTGGCCACTTCGCTGGAGTTGGCACGCGATGCCGGTGTCGTGGATGACTGTATCGCACTGGATCCGGGTATCGGGTTTGGCAAGAGTGTGGCCGGCAACCTGGAGATTATCCGGCGGTTATCGGAATTGACCGGTTTTGGTCGTCCGTTGCTGGTCGGCCCCTCACGAAAATCATTCATTGGTGCCACCCTGGGGCGTGAACATATGGATGACCGGCTGTTTGGTACCGCCGCCGCCGTTGCCCTTGCCGTAGCCAACGGTGCCTCTATTCTTCGGGTTCATGATGTGGCTGCCATGGGGGATGTGGTAGCTCTTGCTGCTGCGGTAGTGAGCGGATAATATGGCGTCACCTGCCGATTTAAAAGGGGAAATATGGCCTTTGCTCCTGACAGTATTACCCTCTTTTCTCTGCTCGACAAACTTATCGTTGCCGGCTTGATCTACGGGTGTACCCTCTTCCTTAAAAAAGACGCCGCACTCCGGTTGCTCGCCGTGCTTGCCGTTGTTATCGCCGCAGGGTATGGTGCCGAACTGGTCGGCCTGACCGCCACCGCCTCCTTTCTTCACCTGTTACTTTCCTCTGCTCCGGTTATTGTCGCTCTTATCTTTCAGAGTGATATTAAACGTGCTCTGTTTACCCTCGGCAAACGACAGGCAACCGGTGATGGTGATTCCCTTGATCTGACCACCACCGTTGATGAACTGTCAAAGGGGCTCAATGAGTTGGCTGCCCGCCAGATCGGAGCCCTCATCGTCATTATCCGCCAGATGTCACTGGATCATCTGGTTCAGGTCGGCACTGAGATTGATGCCAAAGTTACCAGTGACCTGCTTAATTCCATCTTTCTTCCCTATTCGCCAATCCATGATGGTGCCGTCATTATCCATAAGGACAAGATTATCTCGGCCGGTTGCATCCTGCCGCTTTCCCAGAATCCTGACATAGCCAAGCGTTTTGGCACCCGCCATCGTGCCGCCCTGGGCATTTCCGAGCAGACCGATGCCCTGGTGCTGGTAGTTTCTGAAGAAACCGGCAAAATTTCCATTGTCCATGAAGGGAAAATTACCTATGACGCCGATCCGGCGGAGATCCGGCGCCTTGCCCGCAAGGCAATTGAAGGGCGCCGCGCTCCCCGGGTACCGGCCCCATCGGATCATTAACGCACAAGGGGCTTATAATCTATGAAAAAATTATTCGGAACCGACGGTGTTCGTGGCGTTGCCAATGTCTACCCGATGACCACGGAAATGGCGATGCAGTTAGGACGTGCCGCCGCCTACATTTTTAAAGGGGGACGTAATCGTCGCCATCGAATCGTTATTGGCAAGGATACCCGGCTCTCCGGCTATATGCTTGAGAACGCCCTGGTCGCCGGTATCTGTTCCATGGGGGTGGACGTGCTTCAGGTGGGGCCGCTTCCCACACCGGGCATTGCCAATATAACTTCTTCTATGCGTGCCGATGCGGGGGTCGTCATCTCCGCCTCCCATAACGCTTTTCAGGATAACGGCATCAAGTTCTTTTCAGCCGATGGTTTCAAACTGCCGGACGATATTGAAAAGAAGATTGAAAAACTCATTGAATCAAATAAAATAGACGCACTGCGGCCAACCGCCACCGAAGTCGGCAAGGCATACCGCATTGAAGATGCCGCCGGTCGGTATATCGTTTTTCTCAAGAATACCTTCCCCCACGAAATGGATCTCTCCGGCCTGAAGATCGTTCTTGACTGTGCCAACGGAGCCGCCTACAAGGTGGCACCGGCGGTCTTCGAGGAGTTGGGTGCCGAGGTTATCCCCTACGGCGTCAAGCCCAACGGCACCAACATCAATGCGGAATGCGGTTCCACCTATCCTGCGGTTATCAGTGAGGCGGTCAAGAAACATCGTGCCGACATCGGTATTGCCCTTGATGGTGATGCGGATCGAGTTATCGTCTGTGACGAGTTTGGTAATGAGGTGGACGGGGATCATATTATGGCCATCTGTGCCAGCGATATGCTCAAACGGAAGCTGCTGAAGAAAAAAACCCTCGTTGCCACGGTCATGAGTAATATGGGGCTGGATATCGCCCTGCGCAAATGTGGCGGCAAGATCATCAAGACCGATGTAGGGGATCGCTACGTTGTGGAAGCCATGCGTAACGGCGGCTACAATCTGGGAGGGGAACAGTCGGGACATATGATCTTCCTCGACCATAATACCACCGGCGATGGTATCATGTCGGCTCTGCAACTGCTGGCGGTCATGCGCCGGGAGGGGAAAACCCTTTCCGAACTGGCCGAACTGATGATTCCGCTCCCCCAGGTGCTCAGTAATACCCGGGTACGGGAAAAGGTCGATATCATGTCGATTGCCGATATTGGGGCAAAGGTGCGGGATGTTGAAACAAAACTGGGGAGTGAGGGGCGGGTGCTTATCCGCTACTCCGGCACGGAGCCGCTGTTACGGGTTATGATTGAAGGGCAGGATAAATACGAAATCACCACCTGGGCCAATGAAATCTGTGAACTGGTCAAGAAACATATTGGAGAAAAATAATGGCTAAACTGGGATTGAACGTTGATCACATTGCCACCGTCCGTCAGGCGCGGGGGGGCATGGAACCGGATCCGGTGACGGCTGCGGCCATTGGTGAGCTGGCCGGTGCCGAAGGGATTACCATCCATCTGCGGGAAGACCGCCGGCATATCCAGGATCGGGATCTTGAAATATTGCGCCACACTATCAAGACCAAACTTAACCTGGAGATGGCAGCCACCCAGGAGATGGTGAGAATCGCCCTTGAGGTGAAACCGGAACAGGTTACCCTGGTTCCGGAAAAGCGTCAAGAGTTGACGACCGAGGGGGGGCTGGATGTCATCGTTAACGCCAAGCATATCTCCGATACGGTAAAACGTCTCCGCGATGGCGGGATTTCGGTCAGCCTGTTCATCGATCCCCATCAGGAACAAATCAAGGCGGCACACAAAACCGGTGCCGATTACATCGAAATACATACCGGAAAATATGCGGATGCCATCGGTTGGGCTGCCCAGAGTCACGAACTTGACAATATTGATACGGCCATCAAACTGGCACGGAAAGTCGGCTTGGGGGTCAATGCGGGTCATGGCCTCAACTACACCAACATCAAGGCGGTTACCGCCCTCGGTGGGGTGGAAGAGTTTAATATCGGCCATTCTATCATCGCACGGGCCACTCTTGTGGGGTTAGATCGGGCGGTTCGTGATATGGTTGAGCTGCTTAAGTACGCATGATCTTCGGCATTGGAACCGATATTGTTGCCATAGACCGCTTTCAGCGTTTTCTTGATGGCGGTAACCGAGCCATCATCGAACGGTTGTTTACGGAGGAGGAGCGGACACGGTGTGCCGCGCGGAAGGATACGGCTTCCGGTCTGGCCGGTCGTTTTGCGGCTAAAGAGGCGTTTCTTAAAGCTCTGGGCACCGGTCTTCGTGAGGGTATTTCATGGCAGGAGATGGCTGTTACCAATGATTACCTGGGCAAGCCGCTGTTCAATCTGTCCGGTCAGGCGGCTCGGTTGATGGAGAACCATCAGCTGCACAGCCATCTCTCCCTTTCCCATGATGGTGGTAACGCCATTGCCATGGTGGTTCTGGAGTCCCGATGAAAGTTATCTCGTCACATACCATGCAGGAACTTGACCGCAGGGCGATCAACGAACGGCAGATCCCCGGCCTGCTGTTGATGGAACGGGCCGGTCAGCAGTGTACCGCAGAAATCATTGCCGAATTCGGGGTAACCGGTTCGGCGGTCGTTCTTGCCGGTAAGGGTAACAACGGGGGGGATGGCTACGTCATCGCCCGTCTTTTGAGACAGAGGGGTGTGAAGGTTCAGGTTCTCCTGCTGGCTGATCGCCGGGAGATCGCCGGTGATGCGGCCAGCTGTCTCGATCGGTTGCCCGCCGCCATGGTTGATTCCTGCACTGAGGAGCGGCTGCTGGTTTCCCGATACGGTGATGTCATAGATCGAGCCGACTATCTTGTCGATGCGCTGTTCGGCACCGGCTTGCGGGGTGAAGTCAGCGGTGTCCACCGGGCAGCCATCAACTGTATGAACGGTTCCGGTCGGCCGATCATTGCGGTAGATATTCCCTCCGGCGTGAGCGGCAGCAGCGGTGCGATCCTCGGCGTTGCCGTAAAAGCCACTGTTACCGTCACCTTTGCCCTGGCCAAGCTGGGGCATATTCTTTATCCGGGGGCGGAACAGATGGGGAGACTTGTTGTGGCCGATATCGGCATTCCGGCCGATCTTATGCAAGGGGCCGACGGTGTTGAGTTTCTTACCGCCGGTCAGATGGCACCCCTGGTGCGGCAACGGGAGCGGCAGACCCATAAGGGGAGCTTCGGTCACTGTCTGGTACTTGCCGGTTCCACCGGAAAAAGCGGTGCCGCCTCGCTGACGGCAAACAGTGCCGTACGCAGCGGCTCGGGACTGGTCACGGTGGCAGTACCGGAAGCACTCCATGGTATTATGGAGCTGAAAACAACCGAGGCCATGACGGTACCACTCCCCGATGGGGGCGTCGGCCATCTTGTTGAACAGGCCGTGTCGATAATAGAACAACTGCTGCCCGGCAAGGGTGTCGTTGCCCTTGGTCCCGGCTTGGGTCAGCATCCGGAGACCCAACGTCTGGTTCGGACGCTGGTTGAAACGGTGACGTCACCCCTGGTGGTGGATGCCGATGGCTTGAATGCCATCGCCCAGGATAAGTCGGTGCTCCTGCGGAAAAAAACCGGGCAACTGGTGGTGACGCCCCATCCGGGCGAAATGGGGCGTCTGCTCGGTTCACCACTTCCGGAGTTGGTCTCCGACCGTATTGAGGTGGCACGCAGCTTTGCCAACACCTATGATCTGTTTCTGATTCTCAAGGGAGCCCGCACCATTATTGCAGCACCGGATGGGAGGGTGGCTCTCAACGGTAGTGGCAATCCGGGCATGGCTTCCGGTGGCATGGGGGACGTGCTGACCGGAATAGTCGCTTCCTTACTGGGACAGGGGTACCCGGCGTGGGACGCCTGTCGTCTGGGAGTGTTCCTCCATGGCTATGCCGCCGACATCGTAGCCCGGAGCAAAGGGGAAATCGGTATCACTGCAACGGACGTCCTGGAGCAGATACCGTTTGCCTATTACACACTGGTACATAAGGAGAAAATATATGTTAACTGTTGCTGATATTATGACCTGCGATGTGGTTTCCATAACGGCTGCCACTACCGTACGGGAAATGGCGGAAATTTTCGAGACGAAGCATTTTGGCACCCTTCCCGTTGTGGATAGTGAAGGAAAACTGTGGGGTGTCGTTACCGCCTCTGATCTGGTTGAACAGGATCGGCCACTGCATATGCCAACGGTTATTTCACTGTTTGATTGGGTCATTCCTCTGGGTGGGGAGGGGGTTTTGCAGCGGGATCTTGACAAAATTACCGCTCAGACCGCACTTGAACTGGCGTCCACCGAGTTGGTCACCGTGGTATCCACCGCTTCGGTGAGCGATGCCGCAGAAATAATGAGTAACCAGAAGCTGCACGCGCTGCCGGTTGTGGATGGGGGTGTTCTGGTCGGCATGGTATCTAGAATCGATATCATTCGTTCCATGAACCGGTAATGGAACAGTTGCAGCTGACCGCCGGTTCGGCGGGAGAAACGGAAGCCTATGGCAGAGCCCTCGGTTCACTTTTGAATCCGGGGTGCTTTCTGGCGTTGCGGGGAGAGCTTGGTGGTGGCAAAACCTGCTTTACCCGGGGGGTGGTTGCCGTAGTGGCACCGGAAAGTGCCCATCTGGTTGCCAGTCCTACCTATGCCATTATGAACTGTTACGAGGGAAAGGTTCCGGTCTATCATTTTGATTTTTACCGGCTGACCGGCGATGATGATGTTATTGAACTGGGGTTTGAAGAGTACTTTTACGGGAGTGGGGTCTCTGTTGTTGAATGGTCCGAACGACTCCACGAACTGTTACCTGAAGATCGCCTCACTATTAGTTTCAAATATACCGGTGACGACCAACGACTGATTACCATCACCGGTTCGGGAGCCGGCTCAACCGTTATTATGGTACGGTTGGGTGAAAAAGTGGCCTCCATAAAAAAAACTTTGACCTGACGGCTGAATGTCTGATATAGTGTAGAATTGTTTTTTATAACTCTGTTCATTTTCTTATAAGGAGAGCGGTATGGCCCTCGTAGTACAGAAGTACGGTGGCACCTCGGTCGGCTCACCCGAGCGTATTAAAAACGTTGCCAAACGAATCATTAAAACCTATGACGCCGGAAATGACGTGATTGTGGTGGTTTCTGCCATGTCGGGGGAAACCAACAAGCTGGTTGCCCTTGCCAACGAGATGTGTGAGATACCGGATGGTCGTGAATATGACGTGCTGGTTGCCACCGGTGAGCAGGTAACCATTGGCCTCCTTTCCATGTATCTGAAGTCACAGGGCTACAAGGCCAAGTCCTATCAGGGATGGCAGGTACCGATTCTTACCGATTCCACCGCAACCAAGGCTCGTATTGAAAGTATCGGTGACGCGAATATCCGCGCAGATCTGAAGGAAGGTACCATCATTGTGTTGGCCGGTTTCCAGGGTGTTGATGCCGATGGTAATGTGACCACCCTTGGTCGGGGCGGTTCTGATACCTCTGCCGTTGCCATTGCGGCTGCCCTGAAGGCTGATGTCTGCGAGATCTATACCGATGTTGACGGTGTCTACACCACGGATCCCAATGTCTGTAAAGAAGCCCGCAAGATCGAGAAAATCTCCTATGACGAAATGCTGGAGCTTGCCAGTCTGGGTGCTAAAGTACTGCAGATCCGCTCAGTTGAATTTGCCAAAAAATATAACGTGGACGTTCATGTCCGCTCAAGCCTTAACGAAAACACCGGTACGATGGTTACCAGGGAGGACAAGGATATGGAAGGAATACTCGTTTCAGGAGTAGCGTACGATAAAAACGAGGCGAAAATCGCCGTAAAAGGGGTACCTGACAAGCCGGGTATTGCCGCTAAAATACTGACTCCACTCTCCGATGCCGCCATTTCGGTGGATATGATCGTGCAGAATGTCAGTGATAATGGACTCACCGACTTTACCTTTACGGTAACAAAGGCCGACCTGAAGCAGGCACTATTAATCACCAACGAAGTTGCCAAGGTAGTTCAAGCCAAGGAAGTGCTTTCCGATGAAAACATCAGCAAAATATCCATCGTCGGCCTGGGTATGAGAAGTCACGCCGGTGTGGCAACCCAGATGTTCAGTGCCCTTTCCCAGAACAATATCAACATCCAGATGATTTCCACCTCGGAAATCAAGATTTCCGTGGTTATTGACGAGAAATATACCGAGCTTGCGGTACGTGTCATGCACGAGACTTTTGGGTTAGCTGATTAAGGGCACGCTTTGCCCAACCTACGTACGTTGGCTGAGTTTGTGGGTGTATAGAGAATAATTCGGGGGGAGAACAGAATGCTGTTCTCCCCCCGTCTTGTTCGTGTTGATTGCCACGTATCTGCTGAAGCCCGGGAACTATTCCTGGTACGGCGTACGCTAACCACGTAGCGATTCGATCGTTTCTCTTTCTCAGTGACGAGAGGCCTTTATTTGTCTATAATTACTGTTCAGTGTTAGCCTCACATCCCCCTGCCAGGAGGTACGACCCTATGTCCGGAAAATTTATCCATACCCTGTACTCCCAAAAGTCTGGTCTTGATGTTGCCGGTGTGGTGAAAGAGGTTGAGAAAAAAAATATCCGGACCGGCATGGTTCAACTGCGGTTTTTTCATCTGCAGCCACCGACCGAGGGGAAAATAACCCAGATTAAATTTAATCTGGAACCGTGGGAAGCCTATGACCTCTATCTCAGAATTAACAAGGTGTTTCGGGAAGGGGGAAAAGAGAAGATTACCCATAAGTTTAAAACCGGTGATACGGAGATCGTCACCAGCGTTACAATCGAGAAGTGGGAGCGGAATGGAAAATCGGGTCTTGGCATCGCGGCCGGCAGGGACAAGGATTTCATCAGTGTGCCGATCAGCCAGGATAACGGATCACGGTTTCTCTACGTTGGTGAATTTCTCAAATTTCTCTCCACCCGGCAGCAGTTTGTAGAAACAGATTAACGGGGGAGGGGATGTCAGAAAAACCGAAACTTGCCGTTTATTGGGGAGCATCGTGCGGTGGCTGTGAAATAGCACTCCTTGATCTTCATGAGAAGCTACTTGATCTGGATGCCGCCATGGATTTCGTCTTTTGCCCCTGTCTGCTGGATAGCAAAAAAAAAGATCTGGAGGCGTTTTCCGACGGGAGCATTGCCGTGACGTTATTTAACGGTGCCTTACGCACCGAAGAGAACGTCGAAATGGCTCATTTACTGCGGCGTAAATCGAAGCTTCTCGTGGCCTTCGGTTCCTGTGCCACGGGAGGAGGGGTGCCGGCTTTGGCTAATTTTACTTCCCGCGAAGCCCTTCTCACTACGATATATCGTGACAATCCATCGGTAGATAATCCACAGGGGATTATACCACAGTATTCAACCGCTGTTGCCGAGGGGATGCTGCTTTTGACACCGCTGCTTGCCCGGGTAAAGCATCTTGCCCGGGAGGTGGCCGTCGATTACTTTGTACCCGGGTGTCCCCCCGAGCCCCATCAGATCTGGCGTGTGATCGAGACCCTGCTGTCCGGTGAGCTCCCTTCCGCAGGTAGTACCATCGGCTGTGGCGAGTTGACGGTATGTGACGAGTGTCAGCGCACAAAAGAGGAAAAACGGATCACCGCCTTTCGCCGCAACTATGAATTCTACCCAGAGCCGACTGTCTGCCTGCTGGAACAGGGGTTGCTCTGCATGGGTATTGCCACACGCAGTGGCTGTGGTGCCCCCTGTACTACGGCCAATATGCCCTGCACCGGTTGTTACGGTGCGCCGGACGGGGAGGATGATCAGGGGGCGAAGATGGTGGCGGCTCTTGGTTCTGTCATGGATATCGGTGATACGGCTCACCTGTCTGAAGATGCCATTGCGGAGAAGGTGGCCGCTTTTCTGGAGAGTATTCCCGATTATGCCGGTCAGTTCTACAAATATACGCTGGCACGTTCGCTGCTTGGCGGCCGGGCAGGGAGATAGCCGATGGCACGCATTATCATAGACCCGATTACCCGCCTTGAAGGGCATGGCCGGATAGACATTTTTCTTGATGAGCAGGGGAAAGTGGAAAACAGCTATTTCCAAATTCCGGAACTGCGCGGATTTGAACAGTTCTGCATGGGACGTATGGCCGAGGAGATGCCGGTTATCACCAACCGGATCTGCGGGGTCTGTCCCGAGGCACACCATCTGGCGGCCACCAAGGCTCTGGATGCACTGTTTGGTGCCGAGCCGACTGCCGTGGCAAAAAAACTACGTGAAATTCTCTATATGGCTTTTTTTGTTACCGACCATACCACCCATTTTTATGCTCTTGGCGGGCCTGATTTTATCGTGGGGCCCGATGCACCGGCTTCAGAACGGAATATCCTTGGTGTCGTGCGTAAAGTAGGTGTGGAAATTGCCGGCGATATTATCGCCTGTCGGAAACGTAATCAGGGGATTATTGCCTTTCTCGGTGGGAAGTCCGTTCATCCGGTGGCCGGAGTGCCGGGGGGGTGGAGCCGTGTCATAACGGCGGAAGAGCGTGTTCAGATAGAGGACACCGCTCGTAAAAATATCGACTTTGCCCGGTTTTCTCTCTCCCTGTTCGAAAAACTGGTGATGAATAATCCGCTGTACCGTGAGTTGATAACCTCCGATCTTTATCTGCACCGAACCTATTCCATGGGGACGGTTGATGGTGCTACACAAGCCAATTTCTACGATGGCATGATTCGGGTGGTCGATCCTGAGGGGGGAGAGTTTGCACTCTATCCACCGGCAGAGTACCGTGAGCATATTGCCGAACGGGTGGAAGCGTGGAGCTACCTGAAATATCCCTATCTGAAAAAAGTAGGGTGGCGCGGTTTTACGGACGGCATTGACAGTGGAGTATACTGCGCCACGCCTCTGTCGCGGTTGAATGTGTCGGAAGGGTTGGCCACACCGTTGGCGCAGGCCGAGTACGAGCGGCTCTACGAAAGCTTCGGCTGTCGAAAAGTGACGGCACACCGGTATGCCCCGATCCATCACCGCCTTGCCACCCACTGGGCCCGGTTGATTGAACTGTTGTACGCGTCGGAACGGATGCTGGAACTGGCGCAGGATCGGGAAATTACCTCACCGGAAACCAGAACTATCCCGGAGCGGGCACTTTTTGTGGGTGAGGGAATCGGCAGCGTTGAAGCTCCCCGTGGTACGTTGACCCACCATTACAAAACCGATGAACGGGGGGTGTTGACCATGGTCAATATGATCGTCGGTACCACGAATAACTATGCGCCGATCTCGATGTCGATCAAACGGGCGGCAGAAAAGCTGATTACCTGCGGGGCTCCCGACGAGGCAATTCTCAACCGGGTTGAAATGGCCTTCCGGCTCTACGATCCCTGCCTCTCCTGTGCCACCCACTTCCTGCCAGGTAAGATGCCGTTGACAGTCTCCATCCGGGACAGTCAGGGGGCACTGCTGCGGGAAATGGGGCGCAATAGGTGACCAAGGCCACGGTTATCATAGGTATGGGGAACCCGCTCCTTTCCGATGATGGTGTGGGGAGTGTGGTCGCCCGTGCCGTGGCTCAGCGGCTGACACGGCGCACCAATCTATCCGTGATAGAACTTCATACCGGAGGAATCCGCTTGATGGAGGCCATGGTCGGCTTTCAGAGGGCACTGGTGGTGGACGCCATGGTGAGTGGTGCGCCTCCTGGCACGGTACACCGTTTCGATCCCCGCTCATTTGTTACCACAAAAAATACCTTTTCCAGTCATGATACGGATTTTGCCACGGCCTGCACTCTGGGGCGCATGGCGGGGCTTGCGCTTCCGGAGCAGGTTGCCTTCTGGGGGATTGAGGGGCGTGAATTCGAACTTTTTGGTGAAAGGCTGAGCGATGAGGTTGCCGCTGCGGTTCCCGGCTGTGTGGCGTTGATGGTGGGGCAGATCGGAGCCTGGGAGGGGATGGTATGAAGATAGGTATCTATTTTTGTAACTGCGGCAGCAGTATCGCCGATAAAATCAGTGTGGAGGCGGTCATTGAGGCGTCTCGTACCTTTCCGGATCAGCCCTACGTGACCACGGTGGATTTCATCTGCTCAGAGGTGGGGCAGGCTCAGTTTGTGGCAAGCCTCACCACTGAACAGCCCGATCGAGTTGTCGTGGCCGCCTGTTCTCCCCGTGATCATGAAGCGACCTTCCGGCGTTGTCTGGCTCAGGGGGGGATGAATCCCTATTTGTTGCAGATGGTTAATATTCGGGAGCAGATAGCCTGGGTGATTGAAGAGCCGCTCCGTGCCACGGAAAAAGCCATTAGTGCTCTCCGGGGGGCGGTTTATCGGGTACGGCTTCAGGAACCTCTGGAGAAAAAACAGCTGGAAGCCTCAATGGCTGTGCTGGTAATAGGTGCCGGTCCGGCCGGCATGAAGGCGGCGTTATCTCTGGCAGAAGCGGGGCGCTCCGTCGTACTGGTGGAGCGTTCCCCCTTCATTGGTGGCTTGCCGGTGCTGTTTGACGAACTTTTTCCGACCCTGGAGTGCGCCCCTTGCATGCTTGAACCACTGATGGGGGAGTTGCTCCATGGTGATTATGCGGAGAAGATTGAACTGCTTACGTTGGCAGAGCTGTGGCGGGTGACCGGCTATTACGGTAACTTCACTGCCATAATCAAGAAAAAACCGCGTCATGTCGATCTGCATGAATGCATCGGTTGCGGCGAGTGTGTTGAGGCGTGCCCTGCCAAAACCGGAAATTGCTTCAATAACAACGCCAGTGAGCGTAAGGCGGTGGACTTTGCCTTCACCGGTGTGCTACCGAACGTACCGTTTCTCATGGAAGAGGTTTGTCTCCGCTCTGTGGGGGAGGACTGCCGGGCCTGCAAGGATGCCTGCCCCCTGGGGGAGGGGGTTATTGACCTGGCTGAAGCGGAGGTCACACTTGAACGGAACATCGGTTCAATCATTATTGCCACCGGTGCCGGACTGTATGAGGCCTCACAGGTTACCGGCATGGGAATGGGAGCTCTGCCCGATGTCTACGATGCCTTGCAGTTTGAGCGGCTGCTCTCCTCCACCGGGCCAACCGGCGGGAAAATTACTACCTCGTCGGGCAGCGTACCGGCCAGGGTGGCTATTATCCACTGTGTCGGCAGCCTTGACAAGGATCACTGCTCCTACTGCTCCGGAATCTGCTGCCAGTATGCCTTTAAATTCAACCATGCCATCAGTACCAAATATCCGGAAACGATTATCACCCATTATTATCGGGAACTCATCGCACCGGGTAAGGAAGCCCATTTCCTCCTGCACGGGGCTCTTAACCGGCAAAACTCCATTTTTACCCGTTACGCCAGGATTGGTGACATTGCCGTAACCCGGCATGGTGCGGGATACTTGGAGGTGAGCCTCCAGGGGGTGACCACTGCTGCTGATATGGTTATCCTCTGCCCGGCTCTGGTGCCAGCGCAGGGGACGGACAAGCTTGCTGCCCTGCTGGATGTCACCTGTGATTCCGCTGGCTTTTACGGCGAACTCCATTCTCGAATGGATGCCTCCCGGAGTACCCTGAAGGGGATCTCTCTGGCCGGAGCCTGTCAGGAGCCGATGGACATACAAAAGGCCATAATTGAGGGGATGGCTGCGGTTGGCCATACCCTGGCCGGGCTTCAGCCGGGACGCCTGATCGATATCGATCCGGTCACTGCTGAAGTCGAAAGTAAACGGTGTGCCGGGTGCCATCTCTGTAGCTCGGTCTGTCCGTACCATGCCATCTCCTTTGACGGGGAACAGCATATTTCCCAGGTCAATGGCCTGCTCTGTCGTGGCTGCGGTACCTGTGTGACCGCCTGTCCCGCCGGAGCCATCACCGGAAATCATTTTAGTAATGCACAGATACTGGCAGAACTTGAGGGGCTTTTGAAATGACGGCGGAGAGCTGCTTTGAGCCAAAAATAATCGGCTTTCTCTGTAACTGGTGCTCCTATGCGGGTGCCGACAAGGCGGGAGGTATGCAGGTAGCCTATCCCCCCAATGTTCATATCATTCGCGTCATGTGCAGTGGCCGGGTGGATCCGCAGTTTATCCTCTCTGCCTTTGCCAAAGGTGCCGATGGGGTGGTTATTCTGGCCTGCCATCCGGGTGAATGTCATTACAAAGAAGGGAATTGCCGGGCGTTACAGCGTCACCGTATGCTGGTTCTGCTGCTTGAACCGTTCGGTATCGCAGCGGAGCGGTGTCGCCTGGATTACGTCTCCGCCGGTGAGGGGGCAAAATACCGACGGGTTATTACCGAAATGGTGGAGTCCGTACGGAAACTGGGGCCTTTGGCGGTAGCTTGTGGGGAATAAGCGTGGTATGAGTTTGACCTTTCGCCATGTGCGCCCCCTGCTGGCACTTGCCATTCCGATGATCCTGTCAACATCGGCAATTTCCATTATGCAGGTAATTGATGCCATTATCCTGTCCCAGCACTCCAGCGTGGCCGTTGCGGCGATTGGGCCAGCGGGGCTTGCGGTTATTCTGTTTCAGGGGCTGCTCTTTGGCACCGCCGGGTATGCGGGAACCTTTGTTGCCCATAGCCATGGCAGGGGAGATGCTGCCGGTGTCAGATCATCGGCCTGGCTTGGCATCTATACCGCACTGGCCTCTGGAGTCATTGCCCTGGTAGTCGCCTGGCCCCTTGGTCAACTGTTCTTTTTTGCCGGCCACGAAGCGAAGGTGGCTGCAGATGAATGCAGCTATTTCGGTATCTGCATGGCCGGTTCCCTTTTTCCGGTTCTTGGTTCTGCTCTTACCGGCTGGCTTTCGGGTATCGGCCGACCGGCCATCGTTACTGGCGTGACGTTTATCTCACTTGTGGTAAATGCCCTGTTAGCCTGGGTACTGGTTCTGGGGCAATGGGGGTTTCCTGCCATGGGTATTGCCGGGGCGGCCTTTGCCACCGTCATTGCCCAGGCCGTGACCGTCATACTCACCGTCGCTCTATTTGGCAGAGCGGGGGGACTTACCGATCCGGTCGCCCGGCGAATTACCGGGGAGGAGTACCGGCGGTTTTTGCTGGTTGCTCTCCCCATGGGGTTGCGTATCAGTGGTGAGCTTGCGGCGTGGACACTCTTTCTGGTGGTGGTTGGACGGTTGGGGACGGTGGAGTTGGCAGCCTCCAGTATTGCCTTCAGGATAAACGGTACGGCATTTTTCCCCGCCCTCGGGCTTGGTCAGGCCGCTGGTGTGCTGGTGGGCCATGCCCGTGGGGGAGGGCGGGATGATGAAATACCCCGGATCGGTTGGCAATCCCTGTTGGTGTGTGAAGTGTGGATGGTCACCATGGCTCTGCTGTTTGCTCTGGCGGCGACTCCGCTGGTTTCTCTGTTCGCCGGCACCGGCCCTGAAAGTGGGGCGATCGTAAAAACCGGCACCCTTATCATGAAATTCATTGCCTTCTACTGCATCTTCGATGCGGCCAATGTGGTAATTGGCAGTGTGCTGGCTTCGGCAGGCGATACCCACTGGATCGCCCGCACTTTTTTCTACTGCTCGGGGCTTTTTTTACTGGCTCTCTGGTTGATTGACCGAACCGCACCGGGGTTGGTCTCAGAATGGTCTTTGGCTACCTTTTTTGTCTTTGTAACCGCAGTTATCTGGTCACTTCGCTTCCAAGCCGGCGTCTGGCGGAAGTTGAAACCATTCGTACAGCAGTAGGTCTATTCCAATCCCCTCTCGGCAATTTCAATGGCCCGGCGTGCCGCCATGGCCTTGTTGACGGTCTCCTGCCATTCGGCTGCGGCATCGGAATCGGCAACGACGCCGCCACCGGCCTGTAGATGTACCATGCCATCCTTGACCACCAGCGTCCGGATAGTAATGGCCAGATCCATGTTCCCTGAAAAAGAGAAGTAGCCGACGGCACCACCATAAATCTCCCGACGGGCCGGTTCAAGTTCGTCAATAATCTGCATGGCTCTGATCTTCGGTGCACCGGAAAGGGTGCCGGCCGGAAAGGTTGCCCGTACCAGATCGAAGGCATCCCGCCCCGTGGCAAGTTCCCCCCGCACGTTGGAAACAATATGCATGACGTGGGAATACCGCTCGATAATCATCAATTCGGTGACCGTGACTGAGCCGGTGGTGCAGACCCGTCCCAGGTCATTCCTGCCCAGATCAACCAGCATCACATGTTCTGCCCGCTCTTTGGGATCTGCCAGCAACTCTTCGGCCAGTCTGCAATCCTCTTCACCGGTTACTCCCCGTGGCCGGGTACCGGCGATAGGGCGCAACTCAACACGGGTTCCCTCCTTACGCACCATAACCTCAGGTGATGCTCCGGCAATGACTGTATCGTCAAGGCGGAGAAAAAACATGTAAGGTGAGGGATTCATTGTCCGCATAACCCGGTAGACGTCAAAAGGATCGGCTGAAAGTCTGCCGCTGAACCGCTGTGAGGGGACAACCTGTATAATGTCGCCGGCTCGAACGTACTCCTTGGCCTTTTCCACCGAAGCTTCATACTGTTCACGGGTCATGTTCGACGTCAGTTCCACCGGCGTTGGAGCCGGTGCCGCTGTTTCAAGGGGGAGGGGGGTCTTGAGTCGGGCCACAATGGCATCGATTTTCGCGGTTGCCTCGTCGTATGCCTGATCGGCAGACAGCTCACCGCTTACGTGGGCGTTTGAAACAACTTTAACTTTCTGACTCATGGTGTCAAAGATGACAATCGTGTCGGTGATGAGAAAGTATGAATCATAGGCGTCAATAAGTGCCGGTTTTTCCGTGGGGAGTTGTTCGAAGTGCCGTACCATATCATACCCCAGATAGCCGACGGCACCGCCAAAAAAACGGGGGAGGCCTTCAACCTCAACCGGTTGGAAGGTTGCCAGCAGGGTACGGATGTCGGTTAAGGGGTCTTCGGAAACCGTTGTGATTGTGATGCCATTTTCAATGGTCTCAACAATCGCCCCTTTCGAGCGAATAATCAGTGACGGATTGGAACCGAGAAAGCTGTAGCGTCCCCATTTTTCACCCCCCTCAATACTTTCAAGAAGATAGGAAAATTGCCCATTATCGAGCTTCTTAAAGGCAGATACCGGTGTATCCATATCAGCCATTATTTCCCGATAAACCGGTATAAGATTGCCTTTTTCAGCAAGAGTGTGGAATGTGGCGCGTGGCGGGAAAAACATGGGCAACTCCATAAATAGTAATGATCTTAAAAAGCTAACACAGGCACTGGAGAGAGTCAAGTGACCCACGGGGGTAAAAATAAATATCGACAGTAAAGTTAGTTTGTTTTTTTCTCACGATGCTGTATATTAATTTATGAAAATGAACGTTTGCTATGCCATACATGAAAGGTGATCATCGACTATGAAGCAGAGCAAGATCCTTCTTGAAAGCGATACCAATGAACTTGAAATTGTCGAGTTCAGGATCGACGAAGTTGATTGGCATGGCAATGTATTTCCCTGCTATTACGGTGTTAATGTGGCAAAGGTGCGGGAAATAATTCGCTTGCCCCAAATGTCACGGGTGGTTAATGCCAAGCCGGGTGTTGAGGGGATGATCAAGCTGCGCGATAAGGTTATTACCATTATCAACCTTGCCACGGTGCTCAATAAATCGGTTGGTGACCTGGTTGCTGACCGGGTGGTGGTGCTTGAATTTAATAATCTGATGGTCGGGGTTCTGGTTCATTCCGTATCCCGTATTTACCGCATTTCCTGGAGGAATGTTGAAGCACCTTCGGCGTCGGTACATAGTGATGAGGTCACCGGCTTGGTGAAAATGGATAACCGGATTATTCTGGTGCTTGATTTTGAAAAAATAGTGGCGGAACTCTGTTCCGAAAGTGCCCTTAAGCCGCTGGACGAAATGCTGCTTGACCGCGCAGAACCCCATCCTGAACGAACCCAAAAAACGGTGCTGGTTGCCGATGACTCGGTATTCATTCGAAGAACGCTCTGTTCTGGTCTTCGGTCGGCGGGCTATAACGTTATTGAGGCAGAAAACGGTTTGCAGGCATGGGAGATTATCCAGGAAACCCTTGAAAAGGTAGCCAAGGGTGACGGTACCTTTCTGGGGCATATCAGTATGTTGATTACCGACGTGGAGATGCCCCAGATGGATGGGCTCCATTTGACATCCCTGGTGCGGAAAGAAGATCGGTTAAAAGACATGCCGGTCGCCATCTTCTCCTCACTTGCATCTGAAGACAATAAACGTAAATGGATAGGGCTCGGTGCCAACTGTATTCTTACCAAGCCTGACCTTCCCCGGTTGGTAACCGTGGTTGACGAACTGACTGCATGATTGGCTCTTGACAAGCTGTCAACACTGTGTTTTAGTACAAACTATGAACTCACACCGCTTCTTTACAACTTTCAACTTTTATTTCTGGTACGGCTTTTACTTCAGGCCGTCTGCCCGGGTAGAGGTGTAAGCCGAGAAGCTATCACACAAAACCACAACCGGGGCAGACGCGAGTCTACCCCGGTTGTTTTCTGTTTTCGCGAGAACAGTAAGAGCCGGGGAAGATTCCCGGCTCTTACTGTTTGTGGGATGAAAGGACACCCTATGATAATCGTTATGAAGGCAGGAGCTGCAGAGAAAGACCGGGATGAAGTCTTAAAGCGGATCAAGGAGCTGGGATACACTTCCCATGTTATCCATGGCACTACCCGCGATGTGATCGGTGCCATTGGCGACGAGCGGGGCAAACTGGCACTTCAAGCCCTGGAAACCCTCCATGGGGTTGAAAATGTGGTGCCTATTCTCCAGCCGTACAAGTTGGCTTCCTTTGAAGTCAAGAAGGAGTCCAGTACGGTACGCATCAGTGATGATGTGGTCATTGGTGGTTCCCGCATCATTATGATGGCCGGTCCCTGTTCGGTGGAAAGTGAAGAGCAGATTCTTGAGTCGGCCCGTGCGGTGAAACAATCGGGTGCCCATATCTTGCGTGGTGGTGCCTTCAAACCCCGCACTTCTCCCTATTCCTTTCAGGGACTTGAGGAGGAGGGACTTAAACTGCTGGCTAAGGCCAGGGATCTGACCGGCCTGCCTTTTGTTACAGAAGTTATCAATCCGGAAACCGCCGACATGGTGGCTGATTATGCCGATATTTTGCAAATCGGTGCCCGAAATTCACAAAACTTTGCTCTGCTCAAAAAGGTGGGGCAGCTTGGTAAACCGGTACTGCTGAAGCGGGGGATGGCCATGACCATTCAGGAACTGCTCATGAGTGCCGAGTACATCATGAGTGAGGGGAATCAGTCGGTTATTCTCTGTGAACGGGGCATCAGAACCTTTGAAACGGCAACTCGCAATACCCTTGATTTGTCTGCCATACCGGTACTGAAGGGGAAAACCCACCTGCCGGTGGTCATTGATCCCTCCCACGGTACGGGCAATCACCATTATGTTGCTCCCATGAGTTATGCCGCCGTTGCCGCCGGTGCCGACGGTCTAATCGTTGAGGTTCACCCCGATCCCGAACATGCATCGTCCGACGGGGCGCAATCATTGAAACCGGAAAAATTCGCTGAAATGATGAAAAAGCTCCGTCTTTTTGCCGAGGCCGATGGCAGGACGCTGTAGAATATTTTGTCCGCCCCCCCTGCAGGTGGCAGGGGGGGCGGAGTGTTACCGCTCAAAAAAGCAGTTGAACCACGAAACATACGAACGACACGAAATATGGTAGCTTTTTAAACCTGAGTTTACTGTAAAGGCTTGCATTGGTCGATTCTACTGCGGTGAACCTCTTTCGTGCCTTTCGTGGTTAATGCCGCCTTTGAAAATGTGCTGAATAGTTACTCCGCACTTTCCCGTAGCAGTTCCAGGAGATCATTAACCGATACCCGTGCCGCAGAATCGGTCCCTTCCAGTAGTGAATCTGCCAGGTCACGTTTCTGGCCGTGGAGAGCAACAATTTTTTCCTCAATGGTATTGGTGGCAACTAAACGGTACACGGTGACCGGTCGCAGTTGGCCGATGCGATGCGCCCTGTCGGAGGCTTGATCCTCTACGGCTGGGTTCCACCATGGATCCATATGGATCACGTAGTCAGCAGCGGTCAGGTTGAGTCCCACTCCCCCCGCTTTCAGGCTGATAAGGAACAGCTCTCCCTGCCCGGATTGAAATGCTTTGACCCGCTCCTGTCGCTCCTTTGAGGGCGTTGAGCCGTCTAGATACTGGTAGGTAATGCTGCTTTTTTCCAGTTCTTTCCGGAGTATGGAGAGGTGATCCACAAATTGGCTGAAGACAAGAGCCCGGTGGCCATTCTCACGCAGTTCATCAACAATTTCCCGAAATGCCGTAAGTTTTGCACTGGCAATAGTGCATTCCGGCAGTACAAGCCGGGGGTTACAACATGCCCGGCGTAACCGCATAATCTCGGCAAGAATGCGGATTTGCCGCTCACCCGCTGTTTGTCCTTCAGCACCTCCATTCAGATTGTCCAGTGCCTTACGTCGCAAGGCTTCGTAAAAAGAGGCTTCTTCGCTTGAGAGTTCTACCCGGTGAACAATGTCGGTACGGGGAGGGAGTTCCTGCAAGACCTGGCTTTTGGTACGTCGCAAGATAAAGGGGCGAATTATTTTTTTGAGAAGGGTGCGGGCAGGCTTGTCCCGATCCCGCTCAATCGGTGTGGCAAATCGTTCGGTAAAGCTCTTATGGGAGCCAAGCAGGCCGGGGTTGAGGAACCGGAACAGGTTCCACAACTCGTCCAGGCGATTTTCCACGGGGGTGCCGGTTGTGGCGATCCGGAATCCCGCATTGATGTTCATGGCAGCTTGTGACCGCTTGGTCGCCATGTTTTTAATCGCCTGGGCTTCATCAAGTACGGCGGTTTCCCAACGAACCGAATTCATTAACTCCGCTTCCTGTTGGAATAACGTGTAGCTACAGATGACCAGATCAAATGGCTGAAGTGATTCGATAAATGATTTTCTGTTACCGGTGCCAAAAATTCGCGGCAGTAGCGTTGGGGCAAAACGTCGAGCCTCGGCTTCCCAATTGAGGCATACAGAGGTGGGAGCCAAGACCAGAGACGGCCCCGCAGGCGCGCGATTGATAAGCAGTGCCAACGTTTGAATGGTTTTACCAAGTCCCATGTCGTCCGCCAGGCAGGCACCGACCCCCCAGTGGGCAAGGCGACTGAGCCATTCAAAACCCTCACGCTGATAATCACGTAGTTCTGTCTGAAGTGTCGCGGGGAGAGTGGGTTGCAACTTTTCAGCTTCGTGGCAGCGGGCAAGTGTGGTCTTCCAGACTTTATCCCCCTTGAGGCCTCCGACCCCTTCAACGGCTTCGTTCACAAGTGAGGCCGCGAGGGGGTGAAAACGCGGTTCTTTGCCATTTTGGTCAACGACCCTTTTCAGGTCTGCCAATCGGCGACGAAACTCGTCGGAAAGTGCCAGAAATTGCCCCTCTTCAAGCTGAATAAAGCGCCCCTTACCGGTATCCATAAGTTCCATCAGGCGTTGTAAGGTGATGACCTCCTCTTCTGATATCGGAACCTGCCCCTCCAAAGAAAACCAATCTTTGCCGGAGTGAACCGACAATTTCAGTCGTTCCCATGAGGCTGAACCGCGCAATTTGAAGCGTTCCCCTTCCGGCCATTGCATGACATAGGCATCCGGGGCATTGATCATTGCTGCGTGCAGTTCCTCCAGGAGTTCCAGTGTTCCTTCGGGATTTTCAATGCGCCATTGTTCTTCGTGACATTCGTAGAGATCAAAAGTGCTGCACATCTGTACGAGTGTCTCATGCCGTTGCCGTTCCAGAGCCTGGTCGCGGCGGCACTGCACTTTTTTCCCCTGAACCTGGGCAATGAGCGTTGCCCCACCTCGTGCGGGGGGGAACGTCGGGCCATGTTCGCCAAATGGACGGATGCGCAGCTCAACGGTGACGCCATCACCGGAAGGTCGCAGCAGTATGTACAGGCGGGTATCTGTTACGACGGTTTCAGCAGTTCCGTTTTCGTCACCCGCCACGTCTGAATGGATGGTTACGTGGGGGGAGATGGCGGTAATTGCCGCAGTAATTTGTTTTTCACCTGTTTCAGGTATGATGAGCCCCTCACCGATGATGGAGGCGATGCGTCGTTGCTCAGCGGTCGGTTCAAAAAGCATCAAACGGGAAGCCCCTTCCCATCGGTAAAATGGGGTGCCGTCACTGCTTGGAAGTGGGGAGAGCGTAACGGTTAAATTGTCACCCGTGCGGAGCACTTCAAGTGTAAAAGCTCCCTTGCTCACGGTAACCTGCTCTTCGTGACAGGAATGGTTAAAGACAAATGGATGGTCAATCATGGCACCCATGGCCTTGATGGTGTCAAACTCATAACTGCTTTGTGAATAATAGCCGTAACTGCGCTCTTTACGGATGCAGGCGATAATCTTTCTGTCGTGGGGAGTCAGAAAATCAAGTGTGGCGCTCTCTTCATATAAGCGTTTTAAACCGGCATTGCGGCCACCCGTCCACCCTTTGTTCGTCTGTTTCTGCTCTACCGGCTGAATTTCGAGATGGTCATTGTCTCCTGACAGGAGCCAGACCAGACGTGACTGCTTCGGGATGGTCTCTTTTGCAGGAGTATCCGAGCCTATTGCCAGAAGTGCCTTTAATGATCTTTCCCAGTCATGGCCATGTACCGAACTTTGTGACAAACGGCATATGCCCTCACTGAAAAAAAGGCTTTCGGCTCTGGTTGTGTCATAGGTGCCGGTGGGATCGAACGTTTTTCTTAGTAATGACGCTTCAGCCATTATCCAATAAAATCCTGCTGAATCGCACCCTTCCTGTACGAATTTCAATTGGATAAGGTGTAACGAGGGTATGACGAGTCCAGCCCAATGGGATACCAGTGAATGGATAAAAGAAAACAGTGGGCTGAGCGGATATTCGGTGTGACATGCCTGTTCAAATTCAGGCTTACTATGATTATTTCCGAGACGGCTTTGGGCAAGATAATAGAGCATCCAGCAGGCCGCAATGTGGGGGAAATGTCTCTCTTTTGCCAGCATGTCGATAAAATCAATGGCGGCTTTTAAATGGATCGGTTCTCCACTCCGTACCAGAGCAATGAGGAAGAATAACCCGGTAGTATCTTGATAAAACACTTTGCGCTTGCCTGTTTCCCGCCTGATGCGCTTTAAACCCTGCTCAAAGCAGTTGATGGCCGTGGTGTCGTCATCACATAATAGTGCCAACCAGCCGTCAAACTCAGTATAGTTTTCAAGGTGCGCGGTGCCAAGCAGTCGCTGGGCATCCCGTATCCGGCCGCGAAGCAGGAGCTGTGATACATACAGACAACACTGGGAAATCAATGGTATTTTGTTCACTATAATAGAGTATTCAAGAATGCCAAATGCGGTTGTTGGCATCATGTTTGTGAGGGAGTGGTCAAGAAGCACTGTTAATATTTTGGTAAACAGACGTTCCGGCAGGGAAAGAAGCCATTCTTTGTCAAGTGGTTCGGGACAAATGATGGCAAAGGGGTGAAGTCTGTGGTAATCAGAGTTATAGAAAGATTGACAATACTCCAGGCACACATCGACATCGGCTTCTTTTCTCAGATACAGAGCGATGCGTATATCCTGTACGCAGTGGAGGAACGTTTTATAGTAGATTGAACGATGGTGTTGTGAGGTGCCCTCTTGAAATGCTTTAACAAAGCGTCCTAATTCCTTGTGCTTTTCGAGTTCACCCATAAGTGGGTGAAGAAGGAGCGGTTGACACGATAAACCGCCGTGCCCATTAATTACCAGTTCAAGGGAGCACAAACGTGTCAATAGTGGGTTGAGTGATTGGGCTGTAACGTTTTTATCCCCGTTCATGCGGAGCCCCGCTTTTTGGAGGCAGAGAGCAAGGGTGGTGCTGGAAAACGGTGTGATAAAGAGCGCAAGCATCTTGAGGACTTGCTGCTCGTTATGAGAAAGCGATTGGTAACTGCATAAATAATCGTACGTTTGCTTGTCAACAGTGTGCATAGAACCCTCTCCGGGAAGTTGGATGTTACCGTGATGAAGCAATGTATAGAACGATGGAGGGAAATGGGCAATGGTAAATGTTGGGGTGGCGTACGGAAGTTTTCTCTTGGGTTTTAGTATGAACTGACATAAGCTATCTTTGGTTGAGCAAAAACGGAGTTGACACTGTGCATGTCGGCAATCTATTGCCAGCTGTCGGAGCATTCAGCCACGATCAGAAAAGAGCCTCTGTTATGATTGAATTGAAAAATGTTACTAAACGATATGAGTTACTTACCGCTGTTGATGATGTTTCCTTTACCGTCAAACAGGGTGAATGTTTTGCTCTGCTTGGACCCAATGGTGCCGGTAAAACGACAATCGTTAAGATGTTGCTCGATTTTACGCGCCCTTCGTCGGGTAGTTTATCGGTAAGCGGTATTCCAAGTACCCGGGCAGAATGCCGACATTCAATCGGGTATCTTGCTGAAAACCACCGCATTCCTCCCTCACTCACCGGTTGGCACTACCTGCTGCGGTGTGCAGAGTTATTGGATATGAAACGGTCTGATGCTGCCGACCACTGTAGACGCATTGTCGAACTGATTGGTATGCAGGGGAGGGAACATACAACGGTTGCCACCTATTCCAAGGGGATGGTGCAGCGGTTTGGCCTGGGTGCTGCACTCCTGGGCGATCCAAAACTGTTGATTCTTGATGAACCGACCTCCGGCCTGGATCCCATCGGCATCAGGGAAATTCGTCTGCTCCTTGAAACGTTAAAAGGGCAGGGTATGACGGTTTTCCTGAATTCACACCTGCTGTCGGAGGTTGAGAAAATCTGTGACACCGCAGCAATTGTCAACCGTGGCAGGCTTCTGGTAAAAGATACAATTTCCGCCATTGTCACAGATGGTGAGACGCTGGAAGATCTGTTTGTCCGGTTGGTGAAAGGTTAACATGGATACCTCAAAAAAAATGGTTCCCCTGCTCAGGATTGCCAAATTTACCTTCATAGACGAAGTGCGGCAGCGAAGTTTTGTCGCACTGTTTGTTGCCTGTGTCATGGGTGTGTTACTTATTCGTGGCTGTTACCACGGTAATTACCAGGTGAACGGTCAGACAGTTGATGTAGAAACCATTGTCAGAACCGTGTCGAAAGCGACCTTTCACATGATTGCTTTTGGCGTGATGGTCATTGCAGCGTTACTGTCGATGCGCATATTCAGGCGCGACCGGGCAGAAGGGACGCTGTCCTCTGTTTTGTCAAAACCGATAGAGCGGTGGCAGTATGTTATGGGAAAAATTATCGGTGTCTGGGGCTTATCAGCACTGTTCATGATCATCCTGCATAGCCTCGTTTTTTTGCTCACAGCAATTAGTTTAAAAATTTTCATGCCTGAAGTGCTCGTCGGCTCACTGCTCTGTTCGATAAACCTGCTCTTTGTGGTGATTGCTCTACTACTTTTTTCGCTTCTGATGCCGGATATTGTGGCCTTTCTGTGCATAACGGCTGTCGGTATCAGTGGCTTTATCGCTGATGGCATAGCTGCTGCCAGCAAAAGTCAGTTTGTTCAGGCGATGGTGCAGCAATCGGCCGGGCAACCGCAGGCCGAGGTGACATGGTGGAAAATAGTGTATGTTCTTTGGCCAAAACTGTTGGGTGTTCAACAGGTGGCATCTTCATTGATGGAGGGCGAAGTAAGCCATGGTCTCGCTGCCGTCTATCCACTCGTCAATGTTCTTCTTTACTGCCTTATTCTTGGCGCATTGCTTTTCAAGCGATTTGCCACTGAGGATATTACCTGAAGCCATTCCTAATAAGGAGCAGCACTATGACAGGTAACATTGCCATCATCACCGGCGCAAGCGGGGGGTCTGGGTCAATGCGACACTGAAACTGGCTGCACGGGGTGCCGATCTGATAATGAAATAGAAAGCCCAAGAGAACAGGAGTATTCCATGTCGATAGTTACTGTCGTTGCAAAACTCGTTGTCAAAGCAGAGGCTGTGGCCACGGTCACAGGGGAACTATTACAGCTCATATCTCCGACCCGTCAGGAAACCGGATGTCTTGAATACCGTCTGCATCAGGACAATAACGATCCACGGGTATTTATTTTTCATGAAAACTGGGAAACGATGGAGTGCCTGGAAAGGCATCTTGCTACTCCCCATTATAAAAACTACATCGCCGCTGTTGATGGCTTGATCGAAGAAAAAACGGTGCATAAGATGACCTGTATCGCCTAAGGGAATAAATGCCAATGGATGAGATGAGATATGAACATACGGAACAGGGCTTTGAAATCCCTTACGAACAGCTTAATCCCGATACTCTCAGGAACGTAATCAGTGAATTTGTCACACGTGAGTGGGACGAGAGCGGGGAGGGGGGCTGTACATTGGATGAGAAGATCGGTCATGTCATGGTGCAGATAAGATTAAACAAAGCAAAACTCGTTTTTGATCCAGCCTCCAATACGTGTAATATTGTTGTGGCAATGTGAAGAAGGTGGGGGGAATTCAATTATTTTTTTGATTAATTTATGCGATTCCGTATAATGAATCTAAAATGGCCGATTTTAACCTGAACGTTTGGTTTTGTCGTGGCTCCGGAACCAGATAGTTAGTAGTTATTTTCTCCAGGAAGGTAACATATATATGCAGGAACGACTGGTACGCTTTGACTGGGCACTGAAGAAACTGCTGCGTAACAAGGCCAACTATGAGATATTAGAAGGCTTTATTGCAGAATTGATTGGGCAGGATGTCAAAATTCAGCACATTCTTGAAAGTGAGAGTAACAAACAAACCGCCAAGGATAAACAGAACCGGGTTGACCTGCTGACAGAAATCGATGGCGGTGAACTGGTATTGATTGAGTTGCAGGTAGAGGGTCAGTATGACTATTTTCACCGCATGTTGTATGGCACCGCAAAACTGATCACCGACTATATGGATGCCGGTTTCAACTACAACAAAGTACGTAAGGTTTTATCCATAAATATCGT
>CAIRBT010000106.1 GCA_903876875.1 uncultured Geobacteraceae bacterium | reverse complement strand
GTCGCGAAAATTCGGCTGGGCGAGAGCAGATTTCGACGATTTTGAAGGTCAATAGTCGTTCTATTGACCGAAAAAGCGGTGAAATATGATCCGTTCAGACGGATTTGCAGCAGATTTCTCCTAAGTCCGACAGGCTCCTAGCCCCCCTTTTGCAAAGGAGGGGAGATTTTAAACTTCTCTCTGTACCACAGGGGGACTGAGGCGGTTTTCACCCATTTGCTCCGACACTCTCATTACCACTGTATGTTAAAGGTACCAATGCAGCCATTGGCAATTCGCACAATTCTCGTAACCATCGGTATTATCCTGCTTTGCACAGTAGCGGCTCTGTATGCCTCAGACCGTTATGGTAAAAAGCATCGTGTCGTTGCAACTGCCGATACTCTTCAGTCTCTTTCCGGGATGCCCCACCAGGTCGAAGCTCCTGCCGATGCCTATCGTATCTGGAAAAACGCCGGTTTGAGGGGGCGTACAGTGCTGTTTGTTGCTGACCGTTGGGAATCCTTTGATCCGGGGGAGCTTATGCCACCCCAGCTGTTTCGTGCTTATCCGCTGCCACTTTATAATACCGCCAAGCTCCTTGAGGATGATTACCTGAATGGTACGACGTTCCTGTATGTGGCTTCGATGAATAAAATTATTCGTAAGATAGTAGCACTATTGCCTGATGGGGAAATTACCCGTTTAGCAGATGCTGCCCGGAAAACCAAGTATTACTCCATTTCTGACCGTGGTATCTTCGTGTCCCGGCAGGGGGTTCCCCGCTGGTATACCTCGGGAAGCCATTTTACTTCTATTGATGAACCGGTCTTATTGTATGTGGGTGCTTCCTATTTTAAAATATACGAGCCCGACGATCTCTATCGCCAATTGGTACAGTCCGGTCAACGCACAGATTCTGTCATACTCTGTAATGAACGGGGAAAAGAGAGTGTCACGCCTCGGGAAATAGCCAAACTTGCAGAATTTGGCCGTTTGGTTGGCATTGCAGTGAGGTAAGGTCTCTCAACAATATTCATATGCTTGCTGCGTTTGATTACGATTGCATTGTAACTACGATGTAATAATGGAAGTTACACAAACAGGACATACTGTATGAACCGCGAGCTGTCCAGATCAACCACATTTCGTCTTCTTCTCTGCGGTACGCTGGGGGTGCTCTTCCTCAATTGCTTCCTCCTTGCCAGCCAACCGGTGTCGGAAGATGACTTTTTTGTGGCGATCAGTGCCATAAATTACATGGAGTCGGGTCAACTGGGCCCTACCATGTGGAATCATCCCTGCCTGCGAAATATCCTGGTGTATGGTGCTCTTCGTATGTTTGGGTCAGGAATTATTGGGGTAAAGGGGGTGACTCTGCTCCTCGGAACCCTCTGTACTCCGCTGATTGGTGTGGTTGCCAGGCGTCTGTCCGGCAGCAGTCGGGTTGGACTGATTGCAGCTCTCCTGTGGGGGGGCGATGCACTGGTCATCGACTTTTCCCGTCAAGGCATTAATGATATTTATCTGGCGTTTTTTCCACTTCTGGCTATCTATCTGTACCTCCGCTTCAGGGATTCGGGGCGGCAGGGGTGGCTGATTGGTTCCGCCATCTCTTTTGGTCTGGGGCTGGCTTCGAAATGGAGTGGCTTGTTCCCGCTTGCGGTAACATCACTGTTCCTTGCTGTTGAAACCTGGCGGAATACTCATGATATTCTGCGTATCAAGTTGCTGCGGTTACTTCATGGTGCGGTGATCATGCTGCTGCTTCCTTTTATGGTCTATCTGCTGACGTTTATCCCCTGGTTCGGTCGGGGGTATTCCCTTGCCGAGTGGCCCGCACTGCAAAAGAGTATGTTTCTTGAAACGTCCCAGCATGTGGGCTATCACCCAAAACAGTGGGATGACCGTGATCATGACGCCTATAAATGGTTCATCATGCCGTCGGTATTTGTTGATCCTTTCATGAACATGGATTCATCTGATCCACAGGATGGTAAGGTTCCTGACTTTAATAAAGCTGTTACCGTGGTGCTTGGCTATGCCAACCCCCTGGTCTGGTTGTTGGTTCTCCCGGCCATACTGTTTCAGATTCGTCGCGGTATGAGGGAACGGGATGAACAGTCGCTGTATCTGGCCTGTCTGTTTCTTGCTTCCTATCTTCCCCTGGTCTGTTCACCCCGGCCAATCTGGCTGAATACGGCACTGTCGGTGCTTCCCTACGCTATTATTGCCGTTGCAGCTCTGGTCTGGCAGGTTGCACAGCGCTTCCGGAATTCCTCCCGTGCCCTTGGGGTGTACGTGGTTCTGGTGGTGCTGGTTGCCTCGCCACTTTATCTGCTGGCCATTGGTAAGGGGATGCGTATACCGCTGCTGCGTGAGTTGCTGGTGGAACAGTACCTGGTGCAGTTTAAAAAGTAGTAACGTATATAAACGCTCTGATTTCTGGTAATGCGTGTGAAACTAACTAAATTTCTGACACCCCGATTTACCGTGATTGTTCTGCTTTCTGCTATCAGCTCTGCCCTGCTGGTAGCAAGTGCCGTACCGCAGCGGAGTGCAACCGGTGGCAAAGCTCCTGAGTGGGTTGGCCGACTTCCGGAGGGTGTGCATTTTCTTGCCACTCTGCTTGGTCTTGACCATATAGTCGGAACCCTCTGGTTTGCCTCATTGATGGCTCTCTTTTGGATCTCCCTGGCGTTGTCGCTGGTGAACCAGTACGCATCCGTAAAAACACAGCTGGAGCGGGTTCCCGTATCGTATCCCCCCCCTGAAGCTGTTGTGGTGGAGGTGCCGTTTGATACACTGGTGGCACGGGTTGAAGCCGCCGGTTTTCGGCCACGTTACCGTAGTGAACCTGTCACCCGTTTTGTCAAAAACCCCATCGGCTATTGGGGTAACTTTCTGCTCCATATTGGTCTGGTTACGGCGGTGTTTTTTTCGCTGATCTATGTGGTGACCCAGCACCGGATCCTGATCCGTTTGACCGGTCAGGAGATTGTCCGGCTGTCTCCCGATACGGTTCAGGAATTGCGTGGTCCCTTGGTCGTTCAACCGCGCTTGCCCCATAGCTTGGTTTTGAAGTCACTAACCCCCGGCTACTGGGCCAATGACAAGCTGGAACAGCTCGCTTCCGAACTTTACTTTACCGATCAACCGGGGGGGGATCCCCGTCGTGTTGATGTGGCGGTAAGTGATAAATCTCGTTTTGGCTCCTATATCGTGTATCAGGCAAATGCCTATGGCAGATGTTTTGATCTGCACATACAGAGTGTGGAGGGGGTGCGCAGCCAGCGTTTTTTTCTTCCCTACCCATCCCGGCGTGATACGGCGAGCTATGGAGAACTGCCTCTTACCGGCAGTGACCTGGTGCTTAAAGGCAAATACTTTGCCACGCCGAATCATGATTCTATCCATTTCGCTCCGTCCCCCCTGACCCTGCGGTTGTATCGGGGACAAGAGCTGCTTGGTGAAGGTGTCCTTGCTCCCGGTGCTGTTGTAACGCTGGGGCCGGTGACGGTGAGATTAGGGCAATCTGAATGGTGGACTGATATTTTGCTGGATGGCACCTGGGGAACCTTCGGCATCTTTGCCGGTTTTGCCCTGATCCTTGCCGGAGTGCTGTGTGCCTACTGTCTGGTACCACGGGAGATACTGGTCATACGCCATAACGGCGTGATATATGTTCACCATGTGGCCCGGCGTTTTGCCGGGTTCTACCGTGAAGAGTTGCAGGATTGTCTCCGCCACGCGGAGCAGAAAGGAAAACTATGAAAGAATCATTTGCACTGGTTACCGGTATCCATTGGGGAGCGGTGGTTCTGTATGTGCTTGCCGCCATACTGGTCGCCTTTGGGCAGTTTTTTGACAAGCCGGCCTCTGCACGGCGGGGCTATCAGGTGGCCATCCCGGGGTTGGTACTCCATGGTGTTGGACTTGCTATCTGGTGGAAGATGGTTGGTCATGGCCCCTATATTGACCGGTTCGAGGTGCTGTCCTCCAACGCCTGGATTCTGCTGCTGGCCTTTTTACTCTTTGCCATCCCGTTCCCCCGCATCAAATCGGTCGGCATTGTGGTGCTGCCTGCAACATTCATTCTGGTGGCACTGGGGCTGTTCTTTCATCCCGAAATGAAGACGCTCCCCCCCACGTTCCGCAGTGTCTGGCTCATTCTTCATATCATCTTCTATAAGATTGCTTTTTCGTCCATTATTATTGCTTTTACCTTTTCACTGTTTTATCTGCTGATTCGCCGTGGTAAATTGAAAAAACTGCTGCCGATTCTCCCCGACCTTGCCGGTATTGATATGTATGCCTACCGTTTTGCCGGTTTTGGCTTCACTTTTTGGGCAATTGGTATGTTGGCCGGTTCAATCTGGGCTTTTCAGTCCTGGGGCACTTTCTGGAGCTGGGATCCGGTACAGACCTGGTCTCTGGTTACCTGGGCAGTCTTCGGCATGTATCTCCATCTACGGCGTTTTTTCTCCTGGAACGGAGAGCGGGCATCGTGGTTGTTTACCGTCTGTTTTGTACTGACGATCATTTCGCTCTTTTTAACCCCGCTCTTTGAGTCATCCATTCATGCGGAGTATTTTAAATAATGACCCAATACCGTATGGCCATACGCCCCTACGAATCAAATATACCCCGGTCCATGAGGCTGACAACACCAGGAGACATATGAACATCAAAAAAACGGCAATTATTCTCAACGGATTTATCCACGATTTTGCATCGGGGGTCTGGTTGGCAGCACTGCTGGTGATCTGCAAGCTCCATGGTGCCCATCTCCAGAACCCGGCGGTGGTCTTCCTTGTGAATCCCCTGGAGCGGAGCTTTTTCTGGTGGAGCGTGGCGGCAATGGTCACTATCATGGCGACTGGTGCCGGGAGAACTTTTACCTATGTGGACAATTGGTACGGTGAAGATGCCGAAAAGATGAGACGACGCATGCTGATTATCAAACATGTGATTCTTCTGGTCGCTTTCAGTCTCGGCTACCTCTTTATCTGGGGTAAGGTTTTTCATTAAGGGCTTCGCACTATATAACCAACGAAATCACGAGAACAGCTGGGATTGATGAATATATCGAGAAACCTCAAATTACTGCGTGTTCTCTTGCAGATGCGTCAACTGAAACCGACCTTTGTCAGCTTTAATTCGCTGAACGCCTGTAACTCAGCCTGTCCCATGTGTGCCGTTTGGCGTCAGGATGAGGAGAAACTTTCCGTCGCGGAAATTGTGCCAATCGTGAAGGAACTCAAAAAAACGGGCTTTCTGGTGATGGAAATATCGGGAGGGGAACCGTTTCTGCGGGAGGATATTTACGATATCTTTGCTGCACTGGATGACAGCGGCTTTCTCTATACAACGGCAACCAATGGTACCCTGCTTACTCCAGAGGGGATAGAACGGCTGAAAAAAGCGCGGGGGCTACTCCAGCTTGCCGTCAGTATGGACTCCCTTGACCCGTCCACCTATGCCCGGCTGAGAGGACGAGATTTTTTGCCGGTGGTGTTGCGGAATCTGGAGTTGCTGCTGGCTGCTGATCTGCCGTTTCCGGTGAAGGTCAATTTGGTGATGAATCGGTTGAATTACAAGGAAACCGATAATTTTCTCGAGTTTGTTACCAAGAAGGGGATCTGTCTGTCGGTATTTCCGGTCAATCAGGGGGTGGGCTTTTCCCATCGGCACAGCGATCCGCAGTTTACGCCAACGGAGGATGAACGTCAGCAGATGGCGGAGATCTTCAGGAACTTGGCCGATAAACGCCGCTCCGGTGAACCGCTCTGGGAGTACAGTGCCTTTTATGAACTTGCGGCTCAGTATGTACTGGGTAAGCCGGTTGGCCCCTGTGATGCCGGTAATCTCTATATTGATCTCAATGCCGATGGACAGATCGCTCCCTGTCTGGACCATGAGGGGGTAGGGGACATTCGTCTCACTAACATGGAGAACCTCTGGACAGCTTTGCGGCGGTGTCAACCTGCAATAAGTGAATGCAGTTGTAAAACTCCCTGTTGCTACACCTGTACCTATAATATTTCGTTAACAGCAAGAAATAGTGGTGCTTTTATGCTTGAAACTGCTCGCATGAAGTTGCGACAAATGCTGCGTGGTCGCTGAGGGAGCGACGGAGAATTAACGCTCATGCTCCACCGTTTTAAAATTTACCACAAGAGTGCCCCGTAGTTATTGCTTTCTGGATAATTCTCCGGTAAGTTGGGCAATTAAGTGTCAAGTGTCCTTGAAGAATCGTATTTATCATGTGAGTGAAAGTTGAGAACTGACTATGACCATTAAACGAGTAGCACTGATTACTCCACCGTACCATTCAGGAGTTGTTGAGTCGGCCGGCACCTGGCTGAATGTGGGTTTCGTCTACATTGCTGGCTCTCTGCGTGCCGCAGGTTATGAGGTGGATTATTACGATGCCATGTCACTCTGGCATAAATGGCCCGATATTGAAGCCCGGATCCGTGCTTTTAACCCCGATGTGGTGGCAACGACTTCGTTCACCGCCTCTATCTGCCATGCCCTTGAGTTGACCGCCCTTGCCAAAAAAATTAATCCCGCCGTGGTCACGGTTCATGGCAACGTTCATGCCACGTTCTGTTACGACGAGGTGCTGAAAGCAGAACATGATACGGTTGACTATATCGTGCGCGGAGAGGGTGAAGTTACTCTGGTATCATTACTTGACTGTCTGAATGCCGGGGGAGATCCGGGGACGGTTCCGGGGCTGGCCTTTTATCGGGATGATGCGGTGGTCGTTACCCCCAAGGCACCCTATATCCATGACCTTGATGCACTCCCCATGGCGTGGGATCTGGTTGAGTGGCCCATCTATACCTACCGTGCCAAAAACAATGCCCGCCTGGCCATTGTCTCTTCGTCACGGGGGTGCAAGGAGCGTTGCTCTTTCTGCTCCCAACAGCTTTTCTGGGAGCAGTCCTGGCGTGCCCGTAGTCCGGAAAATATCGTCGCCGAGCTTGAACTGCTCAGTGGTACCTATGGCGTTGAAGTCGTCATGCTCTCTGACGAGATTCCCACCTTTGATCGGGAACGCTGGGTACGGATCCTTGACCTGCTCATTGAGCGCCAGATTGGGGTCAAGCTGTTGCTGGAAACCAGGGTTGATGACATTCTGCGCGATGCCGATATCATGGACAAGTATCGTGAAGCGGGGGTCGAACATATCTACGTCGGCGTTGAGGCGGGTGATCAGGCGACTTTGGATATGTTTAACAAGAATACCAAGGTTGAACAGTCAAAGGCGGCAATTGACATCATAAATAATGCTGATATCGTTTCAGAGACATCTTTTGTCCTTGGTATGCCGGACGATACCCCTGAGTCAATCGCGGCAACCATCGAGCTTGCCAAACATTATAACCCGGATATGGGGTTCTTTCTGGCCATTGCACCCTGGCCCTATGCGGAATTGTACCCGGAGCTTGAACCCTATGTGGCAACCAAGGATTACCGGAAGTACAATCTGGTGGAGCCGGTGCTAAAGCCGAAAAATATGACCATGGAGCAGCTTGAACGGGAGTTGGGGAAGGCCTCCCAACAGTTTTTTATGCACAAATTCAAACACCTTCACGAACTTTCCCCCTGGAAACAGGAGTTCATGCTGTCCGTACTCGATCTGCTCATCAACCACTCCTACCTTGCCGGCCAGATGAAGGCCGCCATGAAGGAGGGGGGGAAAGAGATGCCGCCCGAGGTGCTTGAACTTCTCAGGTCGGTGAAGGCATCGGGCAAACCAATGCTCCACGGAATGCCGCCGATTCCGTAAATTTACATAATAATTCCCTTGCGTCACTGTTTATCTGGTACACTCTTTTTCGTACAAACATCCTCGTTTGAAGGAGTACCGTAATGGGCGTTGTCGGAATAGTTGTCATGTGGGCATTTGCAGCAGCAGTATTTGTGATGATTACCCGCTGGCCGATGGGGAAGGAGTGCGATAAACGTCAGGCGTTCTGGGCGAAATACGACAGTAAGTGACAGCAGATGTCATTGTAAACAAAAGGGGTTACCGATTGAACCGGTAACCCCTTTCTGTTGGAAAAACTATGGAATGAAGTTATTGGCGGGGCACCCGGATCCGGGCATCCTCATAGCCGCTGAACACCTTGGCCCCCAGCATGAATTCTGCCCAGAATTCTTTCCACTGGGAGGGTTCTGCTTCCTGCTCGGTAACCGGTTTGAGCTCGGCGAGGAAGATGGTCAGGGCGGCACCGCAGACCAGCAGCAGACCGGCCAGCATGAACGATTTGCCCAGTCCACCCGGTTGGGCGTTGATCATTTCCGAAACCTTACCCATGACAAATCCACCCACACCCCAGGCGGTAAAGAGGGCGCCGTAGTTGAGGCCGTAGTTTTTCGTTCCCCAGTAATCCTTGGCAAAGGAGGGGAAGAGGCAGAGGTTTGAGCCATAGTTAAAGCCGATGAACGATGCCAAAAGTACCAGCAGTACGGCACTGCCGCTGTTGACGACCGCCATGGCGATGAACATCATCACCGCCTGCATGGACAGCATAATAAAGAGGGTGGCGCGGCGACCGATCTTGTCGGAGAGTACCCCGGCTACAACCCGGCCACCAGCGTTACCGATTGCCATGATGGCAACGGCCACAAATGCCATGCTCCCCATACTCTTTTTCGCCAGGCCGGCCACGCTGCCGATAACCATCAGACCGGCTCCGGAACCGATGAAGAAAGTTACCCAGAGGACGTAAAACTTGTAGTTACGGAGCATTTCGCTCATGGAGGCGTTTACCACCGGCTTGGAGGCGTTCAGTTTGGCCAGGGGGCCCAAATCGGTTGGTTCCGTAGGTACAAACTCCTTGGGGGGGTTGACCAGAAAACCGGACAGGCCGCAGACCAGAATGGTGAAGCCGATACCCAGATACATCATGGCTTTGGGGATGCCGAAGGCACCGATCAGGTAGGATGCCAACGGTGCGATATAGACCGGAGCGATACCGAAACCGGCCACCACGATGCCGGCGATCAGACCGGTTTTAGAGGGTGAAAACCATTTGAGAGCGGGTGGTGTGGCAGCCGAATAGCCGAAGCCAAAGCCGGAACCGGCCAGCAGGCCGAAGCCGACTACCCAAGCCATGTAGCTGTTGGATACGGCCATGAGCATGAAGCCGCTCCCCACCAGCAGGCCGCCGATCAGGGCTGTTTTGGCCGGTCCGATCTTGTCTTGGCATTTTCCGGCCAGGATCATGGCAAAGGCGAAGGCGAGGCAGCAGACCGCATAGGGATCGTTGATAGAGGCGATGTCCCACTGGAATGCATCCGGTCCCCCCTTTTCGATGGATGCCTTGAGGGCTCCCTTAAAGATACTCCAGGCGTAGAGTACGCCAAGTGCCAGGTTGATTGCCAGTCCGGCGGTTACGACGGTCCACCCTTTGTTTTTGATTTCAGCCATGGTAAGCTCCCCTTTACACGTGTCAGGACGTTAGTTTTTCTGCCGAACCATTTTTTTGTCAGGTCCATTCATACGGATTGCGGTGGCAAACTCCATCCAGAATACCAAGTAGATGGAGATCATCAGCGAGAGCCCCACATTCTGATTTTCGGCGCCGAGGGCTTTTGCCAGGATAGGAGAGGCGAAGCCCGCACCCAGGGTTCCGGTGACCCGCTCAAGCATATAAAAGACCGGCAGCGTCAGCAGGGTGCCGACAATCATGATGGCCAGGCCGGTGGGACGCTTGATCCAGTATTTCGGTGAGAAGCCGTACATCCGCATAAAGATGACCACCCAGATGATCCAGACCGAGTAATCAACTGCGGCGTCGGGGAGAGCCAGTTTGTTGTTAACCAGAATTACTTCGAGTACGGTTACGATGCCGAGAAGTAAAAACATCCAGTTGAATTTTTCGTTGGCCTGGGTCTGCCAGTTGCGGCTATCCGGTGCCCGCACTTCATCATAGGAGTGGGAATGGGTACCGAGGGCAGAGAAGAGGATGGCAAACCAGATACCGGCATTGTGGAAGAGGAGCGAGGCGTGGTTACCGGCCACATTGGCGATACGTGCCATCGGTTCACGGGCAAAGTCACCGGCAATACGCATCAGGAACAGGTTGGCAACCACCGAACAGGAGATGATGACGACGATGGTAAATATTTTACGGGGGAGCAGATAGGGATCGACCCGATCGGGGAAGCCGATAATAAAGGCAAACCAGATCAGGTACATGATGAGCGGTATGCCAAAGCAGATGCCGTAGGTTGAGTTGCCGGCAAAATCGCCGCTCTGGGCATAGATGACATATTTTTCTTTGGCGGCCGGATCGGTGTTGACCGCTTTCACCACATCCTTGGGCACCTTTTTAACATGGGGCAGCAGTCCCATGGCATACCAGCCATGATCCCCCTGGGTTGAGTCAACCACCCAATATTGATCACCCATCATTTCATCCAGACCACCGAATAACTGCATGTTAAACCCTGCACAGAGTACACAGACCAGCAAGAGCAGCATTGCGTGAGAAATTTTCATTGGCATTGTCGTATCTCCCTATTCCTTGTGAGTAGTCCAGAACATTGAAACCGCATTGGCGGCAAACAGACCATAGAGCCACATGGTATTCCAGGCCGGCCCGGACCAATGACTTCCGCGGCCGCCGCCCACGACGCCCGAGGCAACAACGATGCCTATCAGTGCGGTGAAGGCCACCATGGCGACAGAACGGAGAATCGCACTGTTTCTCCAAGTATGCCGTTCCAACTCCTCAATTCTGTTCAATAGTTCAAGCTCTCGTTCGTTCATCTCTGTTCTCCTTTATGATGGTAATAACCAGAAACAACAGTGAAACCGTTACGGCCAGGGTCAGCCGGGTGTCTGAAATACCAATTGTTGAAAGTGTGTAGAGCATCGTGTGGTTCCTTTGTGCATACGTCGTCTACCGGTCAGCACTTAGCCACCTGTAGCAGATCATTCTGGAAACGTTCGGCCAGTTCGTGATATTTGAGGCATTCGGCATGGCGTCCATTGCAATAGCGGATGATCATTTTGACATCGTGGGGGGATATGTATTCACACCCGACATCGCAGTAATCATCATTCTTGCCGTAAAATGGGCATATTTCCTGTGCTCCCATGCAAATCTCCTCGTCTACCACGTGATTGTGTATACAGCATGAGTCGTGCCAAGTTGGGTGTATGAATAAAAAGCTATAAATAGTCGAGAGATACGTTGATTGCGGAAGAAGCTGTTTTGTTCTATTTGTCAGTATTTGCAAAAATGCAAAAATATTCGAGGGGTACGGTAACGAGAAAGAGGGGTGAAATGGGAGATATAGGTTGCCAACAGTATGTAATAACGTTGTTTATTGGTGTAAGTGCCCGGGGGGGCGGCATTTGCAAAAATGCAAAACCCTGCGATGGGCCTTTTTGCAAATTTGCAAAATCAGTTCGACGTTTATTGCGTCGACCGTAGGGGCGTATGGCCATACGCCCCCGGTGGCATTATGGGGAACCCATTATTCCTTACGAATACCATACCGCTTGATCTTCCGGTACATGGTCGCCATGTTCATGCCGGCTTCCCGTGCGGCGGCGTCGATGTTGCCGCCATGTCGCTTTAACAGTCTGCGGAGTAGCTCCGCTTCAAACTGTTCCAACGCGGTGGTGTAGGGAACGTCCTGATTAAACTGTTCCATGTCGGGGGAGATGGTAACCGGTGTCGAATCTGACTCGATGAACTGGAGCAAGGTCTCGCGGGTAATCTGCTCCGTCGTTTCCACGGTCATACACGCTTCGATGACATTTTTGAGCTGGCGGATATTACCGGGCCAGGAAAACTCACACATGGCTGCCATGGCATTATCTTCCATTCCTTTAATAGCTGTTTTGAACTTCAGGTTTTGCAGGTGAATGAAGTGAGCTGCCAGTAGGGGGATGTCACAGCACCTTTCACGGAGCGTCGGCAGGTGGATATTCACTACGTTCAGCCGATAGTAGAGGTCTTCACGGAAAAAACCATTTTTAATGGCCTCTTTCAAATCAGAATTGGTGGCGGAGAGTACCCGCACATCAACCCGGGTCGGAGCGGTATCGCCGAGGCGGTTGAATTCCCGCTCCTGGAGAAAACGGAGCAGGGTTTTCTGCACATTCATGGGGAGATTTCCCGCTTCATCGAGAAAGAGGGTTCCCCCGTTGGCCGTTTCCAGGAGGCCGGAGCGGCTTTCCGTTGCACCGGTAAAGGCACCTTTCTTGTAGCCGAACAGTTCACTTTCCAGCAGGGTTTCCGGCAGGGCACCGCAATTGATGGCGACAAATTTCTTTTCCCGGCGGGGGGAGTTGTAGTGGATCGCTTGGGCAATCAGCTCCTTGCCGGTACCGGACTCACCGGTTATGAGGATAGAGGTGTCACGTACGGCAACCTTGCTGACCCGTTCCACGACATCCCTGAGCCCTTCGGTGGCACCGATAATGTTTTCAAAACGGTATTGGTGCTCCAATTCGGCCCGCAGTTCCCGGTTTTCTTCAAGAAGCAGTTTCTGTTGGAGGGCATTTTTGACCCGATAGACCAGCTCGTCCGGCTCAAACGGTTTGGTGAGCATGTCATATGCCCCCCGCCGGAGTGCCTGAATGGAGGTTTCAACCGTGGCGTAGGCGGTAATCATGATGACCGGAATGTCCTGCTGTACTGTTTTAATGGCCTGCAACACCTCAAGGCCGGTCATGCCGGGCATTTTAATGTCGCTGATTACCAGATCCCAGGCCGATTTCTTGAACTCTTCAATGGCCTTGAGGGGGGAGGTGAAGGACTTCACCTGATACCCCTGATCCTGAAGAATTTTCTCCATCATCCGGCAGAGTCCCGCCTCATTATCAATAAGCAGAATACGTTTCTTCTCGGTCATTTATAGTTCCTCTCGCTCAACGGGCAAGGTTACCGAGACGGTGGTGCCGTTGCCGATGCTGCTTTCGATGCGGATATCGCCATGGTGCTGTTCAATAATCTGGCGGGTGATGGCCAGACCGAGCCCGGTTCCCCGGCTTTTGGTGGTATAGAACGGTTCAAAAATTTTTTCCAGATTCTCCTCAGGTATGCCGCAACCGTTATCGGTAAAGAGTATGCGTACATGGGCGCCATCGACCACCTCGGTTCTCACCGTCAGAGCACCCCCCGTCGGCATGGCTCCGCCAGCATTGAGAATCAGGTTGATAGCCACCTGACGCATCTGATCCCCGTCAAGCTCCACCAGAGGGAGGGCGGCATCCAGAGTGGTGGTTATGGTTATGCCACGCATGTCAGTGTGATTAGCGGCGAAATCCACAATCTGCTGTAACAGTTCATTCAGATTGGTCACCTCAAGGGTGGGGCGGGGGGTGCGGGCGTAGGAAAGCAGATCCTGAACGATTTTTTTACACCGCTTGCTTTCCCGTTTGATTTCATGGATGAACTGATAATTGGGATCTTCTTCCCCCATTTTGCTTTCCAGGTATCCGGCATAACCAAGGATTACACCGAGGGGATTATTAATTTCGTGGGCTACACCCGATGACAGGACCCCCAGAGAAGCCATCTTTCCCTGTTGGGCCAGATTTGACTCCATGATCTTATTCTTTTCAATGATGTCAGTCATCCGGTTGAAGGCACCAGCCATTTCGGCCAGCTCATCCTCGCCGCTGACCGTCATCCGTTCATCGAGATGCCCCCGTTTGACATTGTGGATGACAGACATCATGTGGGTAATGGGGCGGATGACAATGTCTGAGGCCTTAAATACCAACAGGATTGCCACCAGGCCAACGCCAAGGATCAACACCACCATGCTTATTACGATGCCTGTTTTGATCTTGTGGGCTTCCTGATAGAATTCATCCTCATAGGAGCCGACCGCGACGACCCAATCCCATGGCTGAAAATAGTCGTACCTGACGATTTTCATGCGGGGAACGGAGTCTGAAGTGTTTTTCCAGGGATAACGGATCCAGCCGCTCTTCGTGGCACACATCTCTTTAACAAACTGATTGCCATTCAGATCATGGACATCCATGAGGTTTTTACCCTCAGAATCCGGATGTACCGTGAAGGTACCTTTCCGATCCATGCAGAAGATATAACCACTGGCTCCCACTTTTTTTGAGCGGATTGACTCTTTCAGCTTGGCAAAGGCTTGACGTTCAAAGGTGGCATCTTCCGGCTGATCATCGGTGTAACTGCCCGCTGCGATAATCCAGTCCCATTCCCGGAAATATTTGTAGGCAACCAGTTTGGTGCGCGGTTTTGTATCCCCCAGGGTGGCGTTGTGCCAGGGATAACGGATATAGAGGGTGTCCCCCGGTTTGCTGGCCAGGGCGGCAATGCACATTTCCCGAATAAAATAGCGCCCGTCGCCATCCTGCTCGTTGAAGACGTTTTCGCCCTCACGGGCGATATGGGCCTGGAGAACCCCCTTGGTCGTCATGGCATAGATGTAGCCATGTTCGCCGACGTTAATCTTTCTCAGTGCCTTACGGGCCTCCTGCTGGGCGGTCTGCCTGCTGAGCCTGCCGCTTGCCTGTTGTTGGTGCTCCACCGCCACCAGGCTGTAGGAGAGGTCGGCCAGGGTGGCCAATTCCTTGGTGAGGTTGATGGTTCGTTCCTGCTTATACACCTGAAACTGTTGGTAGTGGGAATTGAGCAGATCGATACAGAACTCAGAGAGATGGCGCAAATCGTCCTTACTGGTTTTGGTAATGCCGCTGCGAGCCTGTTCGTTGGCAATATAGCCGATGACTCCGGCGACGACGAAGATCGGAATTATCACCAGGGGGAGCACCAGTGTCAACAGTTTGCCCCGCAATTTCAGTTGTGACAGGAATGAGTTCATCCGGTACCGCTTCCCGGCAAGAGTAAGTTTGTTCGTAACTTTGTATTGTGCCCTATCACTATGGCCGGATGCAAGACGATTATGGCCGGACGTGGTGAAGATCTTTATGTTCTAACAGGCGAAAGACGGGAGCCAGCAGGCCCAGGTACCAGAGAAAACAGCATAATCCAACGGCGGCATCAAGCACTCTCAGGTCAAGCAGGGGGGCAAGGATGCGGTCGTACAGCCGGAGAAAAGGGGGGCTGGTCGGGCCGATAACCGGACGTAGCGTGACATCAACCATGAAAAACAGTTGCCAGCCGTTTTGTCTGATGTAGCCGCCCAGATGATAGAATGTTTTGATAGTACCGGTCACCCCCCACTCATGGCGCATCATCTGTCGGATGAGCCGAAAGAACGGCGTGAGGCAGAGTCGTTCGGTATCCTGCTGAAGCCGGTAGGCTTCCGGTGCCAAGAGGAAAAAACGCCATTCTCCGATGGCATGGAGCCCCATCATCATCCCCATCAGCAGATACCGGCGAAAAAAACCTTCCGACTCAAAACGGCGTGCCGAGGTTTCCAGACTTCCCGGCAGGGTTATCAGGCGGCCACTGTTCCTGATTTTCTCGGCAATCCGCTGATCCTCAAGAAAGGGGAGGCTTTCATCAAAACCTCCCACCTGAAAAAAAGAGTTCCGTGACAGGAGTAACCCCTGATCACCATTGGTGGTATTAGCCCGGTTAAGGGAAGACTTCTCCTCAAGAAACCGGTAGGCGCTCCTGTTGCTATTGTCACATCGGCAAAAGGTGAGGCGGAAATGGCCGGCAACCATCCCCCACTCTCGCTCTGCCGTTCTCAGCAGTGCGATGGCATGGAACAGCAGCTGTGGAGAGTGCAGGCGGGAATCGGCGTGGAGAAACAGTACATATTCCCCCCGTGCCATCGCCGCCCCCCGGTTCATCTGGATCCCCCTGCCGGGGGGGGCTGTGACATGGCGGGCACCACATCGCCCGGCCTGTTGTAGCGTGGAGTCCGTGGAACCGCCGTCAGCGATAATTATTTCGAGGGTAATGCCCTGTTGCCGGGCAAGGTCGTCCAACAGGTGGGGGAGGCTGGCTGCTTCATTGATGGCCGGAATAATGACACTTACGAGTGGTACGGGCAATTCAGACATGGCTCTGCCGTTCATTCAACGGGGAAAATTGCCGGATATCCGCACATCAAAACTGTAGCGCACCGTTCGTTTGAGCAGGCGAAACAGGGCAGCGGGGGCAAAAAAGAGCAGTAGGGTCAATACGACGCTGCCAACCTGCTGAAATGGCAGAGCAGAGAGGGATCTGTTGTAGTCGCGCTCGATGGCAGCAAACCCGCTATCCCCCTCTGGTCCAATTTTAAACGTGGAGCGGACGTGGGCAATCCATGGAGCAAAACCCCGGGAGTTGGCTTCATCGAAAATCTTGCGTGGTGATTCACCGGCAAAGGCCAGTCCTTCGTAGCGTTTAGCCTCCTCTGTCACGGCAAAGACCATGGTGCGTTCGATGCGCTCCTGGTTTGGTACGAGCAGGAGAAACGCCCCTGCCAGTAGCAGCAGGTAGAGGGCAGCAACCCCACGCATAAAACGTTGCCACGGGGTTGGGGCAGGGGGAGAGCCGTTGTCATGGGGCACTGACCAGTCACCGGTGGCAGACTTTTTCAGTACGATCTCTTGTGGGGAGTCCTCTTTCATACCCTCTACCGCTCCTATTTCGTCCCCCCCCTTTAAAAAAGGGGGGCTTGGGGGGATTTTTTCATGTTCCCCCCCATTGCCCATCGACATTCCCTGTCTGATATGTGAATATACCACTTAACAGCTCTTATCAGAAAAAATATATGAAGGCTATTGAATTTATGGTGGCGGGAGGTTCCCGTTGGCCAGAAACACGATAGGTGGAGGAATTATGCAGTATGTTGAAATGATATATCGGCTGGCCATCAGTCTTTGGGCAGGTGGCAACGCTATTTTCACCCTGATGCTGACGCCGATTCTTTTTAAAACCGAAACGAGGGATGTGGCGGGGCGAATTGTCGGTAATCTGTTTCCCGGTTACTTTCGCTGGGGTATGGCCTGTGGTGCCATCGCGCTGATCTGCCGCCTGGCCATACATGGCATGGACCAAAAACTACCGGTGATACTGCTGGTGGTTATGCTGGCTCTGTCGTCATTTCAGGCTTTTTATATCGAGCCCCGTGCCGACGAGCTGAAGCGTCAGATCGGTTCCTTTGAAACCACCGGCAAGGATCACCCCCTTAGAAAAGATTTTTCCAAGCTCCACGGCATTTCAGCGGTCTGCAATCTGACCGTGTTGATAAGTGGTGTGGTGTTGGTTGTGCTGCCGTAACAATATAACATATTAAAAAACGTCATTAAATCGTGCATCGCGTGCAACGTTTTGGGTTAAAGCACTTCTAACGTACTTTTTTTGGAGATGCTTTGCCCTGTGGCAGAAAATTTTCACCGGACACCACCGATTTACCGGTTGTTGCCTCCAACGCCTTGCGAGCGTGCTTGGAATAGTTTCACCCTGCTTCGCCGCCACCTCGTTTTCAGTCATGCCGGTTGCATCAAACCTCAGCAATTTGACGGGTTGAAAGTTCTGCCAGTGCGGTAAAGATCAACTCTGCCTCGCTCATGTGGTCACGCAGGTTCTCGCTTTCCAGCCCTTTCATCTCCTTGTGATCCTTGACGCTCACTTCCGCCCATTCCTGATGGATGATGTTAGTGAGGATGGCGAACTCCTCGCTTTTTTTATGTCATGGTTTGCCTCGTAATCTGTCAGCTTGTTGCGGGTTTCCTGACCGGTCATGCGCTGCTGAATCCACTTTTCGCTGCGCCCATGTTTCTGCCATGTTTCACGGGCAATAAAAAACCCCCCTTTATTAAAGGGGGGCAGGGGGGATTTCATATTGTACGCAGGCACACCTCCGTAGGTTGGGCAAAGCGAAGCGTGCCCACCATTAACCTCTCAACACCAACTTACCGCGATAACTTCAACGCCGTGGCACGGAGTTCGGCCATGGTCATGAGGGATGTCTGCTCCAGGTGGGACAGTATTCCCCGCACCGTTCTCAGATCCCCTTCCGTTGCCGCCGTTTCAATTTGTGTACAAATATCTAAAAGTGCCGGCGCAAAGGTACAGGCCGCCATGCCCGCCATGGTATGGGCATGGAGTGCTATGGCCTCCGTATCATTGCCCGCTCCCAGATCGAAAAGGGTGTCGAGCAGGTCGGGGAACTTTCTCTGAACCAGTTCCAGAACCTTGACGGCATGGGTCACATTCCCCTCAAGATAATTCAGAAGGTCGAGTTCCTCGAAGAGCGTTGACGTTTCCAACGGCTCATCGGAAGCAAGCCACTTATCGATAACCTCGATTAGTTCATCCTTGTTGAGCGGCTTGGCCAGGTAGTCATTCATACCGACTACGATGCATTTCTCCCGGTCCCCTTCCATGGCGTTGGCGGTCAGGGCGATGATGGGTACATTGTGGTTGAGGACTTTGGACGTCTTGCTCCGGATGACCGATGTTGCCTCAAAGCCGTTCATCTTCGGCATCATGCAATCCATCAATACCAGGTCGTAGTTGGTGTACTCAAGGGCACTGACAGCTTCCTGCCCGTTGGGCACCACGTCGGCCTTGTAGCCGAGTTTATTGAGCATAAACAGAGCCACTTTCTGGTTGATCGGATAATCCTCGGCAACCAGGATGCGGATTTTCTGCTTGGCAGCTTCAGACAGGGTCTGATGGGGTACCGCCTTCTTGGAACCTTCCTGTATTTTCTTGGTAGTTACCGTGTGAAGTGCTTCTTCCGTTGATTTCACAAACAGTGCGTTGAACCAGAAGGTGGTTCCTTTGCCGTCCACACTGTCAACGCCGATTTTTCCACCCATCAGCTCGACCAGCAGTTTACACATGGCCAAGCCAAGGCTGGCATCACCGTAGTTACGGGTTGTGGAGCCTTCAATCAAGAGGAACGGATCGAAGAGGGCTGTCTGCCGTTCATCCGGTTTACCCGAACCGGCATCTTTGATCGAGAAGCGGATGACTGCCGAGTCGTCCATGTCCGACTCCACCTCGACGGTGATGATGATTTTGGCTTTTTTCCCTTTGGGGGTAAATTCGATGGCGTTATCGGCCAGATGGGAGAGGATCTCCCGCAAGCGGATCGGATCCCCCTTCACGTATGTCGGCACGTTGGAGCCGATGCGGCAGACCATTTCCAGTCCCAGTTCGGCAGCCTTGGCTCCGAGCAGTTCCACCGACTCTTTCAGCGACGTTTTCAGGTCGAAATCGATGAGTTCGATATCAACAATACCGGCCTCAATTTTTGAGAAGTTTACAATATCATTGATGAATTCAAGGAGATTCTGACTACTGGTGTAGGCAATTTCAGCAAAATGGCGCTGTTCCCTGTTCAGCTCCGTATCCAGCAGGAAGCTGGTCATGTTGATCATGCCGTTTGTCTGGGTACGGATTTCACGGCTCATGTTGGCCAGGATGGCACTCTTGGTTTTGCGACCGGTGATATCACGGCCTATGGACATCAGATAGGAGATGTCATCGTTGACTTCAACGCCGGTGACCACGTATTCGTACGGGATACGCATGCCGCTCTTAGTGACCAGGGTCAATTCTGCCACACCCTTCTTGTCGGCAGCCACTTTAATCATGGTCTCTTTGGCATTGCGTGACGTGGAAGCGTCATAGAAATCATCGGGCGCCTTCATGACGGCGATTTCTTCGTCACTGTAGCCGCTGACTTCGGCGAATCGCTGGTTCCAGCGCACTGGTGTGCCGGTGGTCGGTTCAAACATGAAGACCGTATCAAGAGGTGCATTGAACAGGCGGTCGGAGAACTCCTTGGCATGTTCCAGATCGCTTTCAACCAGCTGACGTTCAGCCACTTCAACATGGAGCTGGGCAATGGCATCTTCGGCACGGGAGTTGGCAGCTGCAACATGGGCTGCAGCCGATTGTGCATGCTCGATGGCAGCCGTTGCTGCCATGTTTGCCTGATAGAACTGCTCCTCGAGGTTTTTGCGGACGGTAATGTCTTCACCGACAGCCACGAACAGCAGGGCACCATCCCAGGATTTGATGGCGGTGAGTACATATTCGTGGGGGATGCGACCCCCCTCTTTGGTAATGAGTTCCAGCTCGAACTTGCATTTTCCGCCGTTGGCAACGGCGGCGAGTGCATCCTTAATGGTGGCCAGTTCGGTTTCATCATGGAAACTATCCAGAGCCTGCATGGCTGCAACTTCTTCGTTGCTGTAACCGCTCACCTCCACAAAACGTCTGTTCCAGATGACCGGTGCACCAGTGGCCGGATCATACATATAGATGGTGTTGAGCGGAGCGTTAAGCATGTTATCGGAGAACAGTTTGACCTGTTCCAGGTTATGCTCGACCGCAACCAGGTGGCTTTCCACATGCTGCCGTTCCGTGATTTCGGCCAGCAGTCTGACGTTGGTGCTTTCGGCCAGTGCCGAGGCTGTTTCGGTGGCCATTCTTGCCTGCTGTAACAACTCTTCCAGCTCTTTGCGGCTGCTGATGTCCGTGCCGGTGACAACCAGCAGGGATCTGCCATCCCACGATTCAAGGGCACTTATTACATATTCATAGGGGAGGCGGATCCCCTCTTTGGTAATAAGTATCATTTCAATCAGAGCTTTTTCACCGGTGGCGATTGACTCGATGACACTCCGGGCAGCTAACAGCTCGGACTCTTCATGGAAGCCGTCGAGGGCTTTCATGAGGGCAATCTCTCCATCACGGTAACCGGTCACTTCAACAAAACGTCTGTTCCAGAGAACCGGTGCTCCGGTGGCAGGTTCATACATGAACACCGTGTCAAGGGGGGTGTTGAGCAGGTTGTCTGCGTACCGTTTTACCTGTACCAGGCTGCTCTGGACCTCGACCATGGCCTGTTCAACCTGCTGCCTCACGGTGGTTTCTTCCTGCAAGCGGGCATAGGTGCTTTCGGCAAGTTCGCTGGCGGTTTCGGCGGCAACCATGGCCTGGAGTAACTGTTCTTCCAGATCCCTGCGGGTGGTGATGTCGGTGCCGGTGGTGATCCAGAGGGTTTTGTTATCCCATGTTTCTATGGAGGTCACCAGATACTGGTAGGGGATGGCCGCTCCTTCTCTGGTACGGAGTGTTAACTCGATGACAACCTTTTCCCCGTTGGCAACGGCTGCCAGTTTTCCCTGGGCAGTGGCAAGCTCTGCTGCGTCATGGAAGCCTTCAAGTGCTTTCATGAAAGCTATCTCTTCGTCCCCATAGCCACTGACTTCGGCAAAACGCCGGTTCCAGCGGATCGGTGTGCCGGTGGCAGGGTCAAACATAACGACCGTCTCGTGTGGGGTGTTGAGCAGGTTGTCGGCGTACCTCTGTGCTTGTGCCAAACTCTGTTCCACCTGCCCCAGATTTTGTTCGGTCTGGTGGAGCGTCTGTTCAGTCTGCTGCCGCACCGCAGTTTCCGCCTCCAACTGACTGTAGGTGGTTTCTGCAAGGGTACTGGCTGCCTGGGCGGCCACTTTGGTCTGTAACAGCTGCTCTTCCAGGTCTTTGCGGGAGGTAAGATCGGTACCGGTGACCACCAGCAGCTCCCTGCCATCCCATGATTCAATGGCGGTTACTACGTACCGGTAGGGGATATGATTTCCCTCTTTGGTGACCAGTGCCAGTTCAAGAACGGCTTTTTCACCACGGTTAATTTCAATGATGGTTTCCCATGCTGCGGCAAATTCCGCTTCAGTGTGGAAACCGTCAAGGTTTTTCATCAATGCAATCTCTTCATCACCATAGCCGCTTACCTCGGCAAATCTTCTGTTCCAACGGAGCGGATTTCCGGTGGCCGGTTCATAGATGAATACGGTGCTGTCCGGTGTTTCAAGCAGGGTGTCGGAGTAGCGTTTTGTCTGGGCCAGGCTGTTCTTGACTTCGCCAAGAGCCTGTTCAACCTGCTGCCGATCTGTTGTTTCGGCAACCAGGAGAATTCTGGTGTTTTCTGCCAGGGTGCTGGCTGCTTCGGCTGCCGCTTTTGTTTGACGCAACTGCTCTTCCAGTGCCTTTCGGGTGGTGATGTCCTTACCAGTGGCGACCCAGAGTGTTCTGCCGTCCCATGATTCGATGACGGTCAGTACATACCGGTAGGGGGTGCGTACCCCCGCTTTAGATATCAGGGTAAGTTCAAGATTTGTTTTTGCCCCTTTGGCGACGGTAGCCAGAATGTCCTGTGCGGCAGCAAGCTCTCCGCTGTCGTGGAAGCCGTCAAGGGCATTCATTGAGATGATCTCATCATCGCCGAAGCCGGTTACCTGGGCAAAACGTCGATTCCAGCGAACCGTGTTTCTGGTGGCTGGTTCGAACATAAAGACCGTGTCCTCCGGTGCATTGAGCAGACCTTCGGCGTATTCCTTTGACAGCTCCAGATTGAACTCCACTGTTTCCAATGCACGTTCCACCTGCTGACGGACAGCGGTTTCCGCCTGCAATGCTGCATGGGTGTTTGCTGCCAGGGTACTGGCCTCTTCCGTTGCCCGCTGACTCTGACGCAGCTGCTCTTCCAGCTCTTTACGCGGGGTAATATCTTTGCCGGTGGCAACCCACAGCTCCCTGCCATCCCATGAGTCGATAACAGTGATGACGAACTGGTAGGGGATGCGTGTGCCGGTTTTCGTGAGCAGATTCAGTTCAATAACGGTTTTTGTCTCTTTTGATACAGCTGCCAGTTCCGATTGAACCGAGAACAGCTCTGCACCATTGTAGAAGCCATCCCGTGCTTTCATGCGGGCAATCTCTTCGTCGCTGTAGCCGGTTACCTCGGCAAAACGCCGATTCCAGCGAACCGGGATGTCCGTAAACGGGTCGAACATGAGGATCGTATCGACCGGTGCGTTGAGCAGGCCTTCGGAGTAATCTACTGACTGCTCCAGATTGAATTCCACGGTTTCCAGGGTCTGTTCTACCTGCTGCCGCACGGCGGTTTCTGCCTGCAATGCTGCATGGGTGTTTGCTGCCAGAGTGCTGGCCTCTTCGGCGGCACGTTGGCTCTGGCGCAGCTGCTCTTCCAGTTCCTTCCGCGGGGTAATGTCTTTGCCGGTGGAAACCCACAGCTGCTTGCCATCCCATGAGTCGATGACGGTGACGGCGAACTGGTAGGGGATGGCGGTTCCCTCCTTGGTGAGGAGCCCAAGTTCAATAACGGTTGTGGTTCCTTTGGCTATGGCGGCCATGGCTGGCTGGGTTGCCAAAATCTCTTCGCTGCTGTGGAAGCCGAGTGGTGCTTTCATCAGGGCGATCTCTTCGTCGCGGTAGCCGGTGACCTCGGCAAAGCGTTTGTTCCAGCGGATCGGCGTGCCGGACGTGGGGTCAAACATAAAGATGATATCGGCCGGTGCGTTGAGCAGACCGTCGGAATACCCTTTTGTCAATTCCAGATTGAGCTCGACTGTTTCCAGTGTCTGCTCCACCTGCTGCCGGGTGGCGGTTTCCGCCTGCAGCTCGGCGTGGGTGTTGGAGGCCAGGCTGCTTGCCTCTTCCGTAGCCCGCTGGCTCTGGCGTAGCTGCTCTTCCAGTTCTTTGCGCGGGGTGATGTCCGTACCGGTGACCACCCAGAGTGGCTTGCCGTCCCAGGAATCGATGACGGTGAACACGTACTGGTAGGGGAGAGCGGTGC
>CAIRBT010000105.1 GCA_903876875.1 uncultured Geobacteraceae bacterium | reverse complement strand
CTGAAGGATCGATTTAATAACAGTCATTTCAAGGTAACGGCAGAGGCGTACACTTTTATTGCCCTGCTGACGACTGCCAAAACCATCAATCAGGTGTGGGAAGAGTGCATCGCTGCCTATGATCAAACCGCACCTACCCAGGATGAGGTTGTCTCGCTGCTGTCTCAGTTGCACGTCAATAACCTGCTCGGTTATGTTAATCAGCCCAATAATGAGTTCATTTATGAACGTCAAACGGAAAAAAAATCAAAGGAACTTAAAACCAAGTTAATATCAGTGATGTCTCTGAAGATTCCTCTCTGGAATCCTGATAAATTCCTCACCTATGCGGCTCCCTTTCTGAGCAGTATTGTCAGCTATAAGGGGCTTGCGATCTGGCTCATGGTTGTTTCTGCCGGTATCAAAGCCGCCATCGACAACAGTCAACAGATCTACGACAGCAGTCAGGGAATGCTGGCTCCCTCCAAGTTGATATACCTTTACATTGCCCTGTCCATTCTAAAGCTGCTCCATGAAGCAGGTCACGCCATTATGACAAAACGCTTTGGCGGCAGCGTCTACTCTGTCGGGGTTATGTTTCTGGTCTTTACTCCACTTCCGTATATGGATGCCACCAGCAGCTGGTTCTTTCAGAGCAGCTGGAAGCGGATACTCGTCGGTTCAGCCGGCATGCTGGTTGATTTTTTCTGTGCTGCTCTGGCGGCGGTTGTCTGGTCGAAAACCGGTGACGGAGTGCTCCATACCCTCTCATTTAACGTCATGATCGTGGCCTCCGTATCCAGTTTTGTTTTTAATGCCAATCCGTTGATCCGTTTTGATGCCTATTACATTCTTTCCGACCTTCTTGAAATTCCTAATCTGGCGCAGAGAGCTCGTCAGCAATGGACCTATTGGCTTGAAAAGCACATTTTTGCAGTGGAACACTCAATATCTCCCTCCTTGAGTCGAACCGAAGCATTCTGGTTATCACTTTATGCTGTATCGAGTCTTTTGTACCGCTCATTCATTACTGTTGTTATAGTTCTATTCATTGCAGACAAGTTGTTCGGTATCGGGCTGGTTTTTGCTTTTCTGTCACTTGGTGCGGCGACGGTACTGCCGCTCAAAGCATACCTGACCTATCTGTTCAAAAACCCGGTGCTAATGCGCTCCCGTAAACGGGCTATTTTGATATCTTTGGCTATGTTACTGCTGATTGTGGGGTTTCTGTTTCTTATTCCGCTTCCCTATTCAATTAAGGCACCGGTTGTACTTGAGGCAAAGGAATATTCCAAAGTTTACGCCACATCGGAAGGGGTCATAACCAGGCTTTTGGTAAAAAACGGTGATCAGGTAACCAGGGGCGACCTGATCGCCCAACTCTCCAATGCTGACATTGAATCCGAACTGGGGGTTGTCAGGGCTGGAATGAGCCAGAATAAGGCAATGCGGCAGCAGGCGATGCATGAGGGGAGTGATGATATTAAACCGATTGCTGTCAGGGATGAGTTGCTGAAGGACAAACTTGCTCATCTGGAACAGCGTCGGAAGGGGTTATCCATTACTGCCGATAGCAGTGGAATTTTTGTAGCACCTGAAGTAGAGTCAATGAAGGGGCGTTGGTTAAAGCGTCAGACACGTCTTGGTGCTATCATTTCATCGGGCGATTTCAGATGTTCGGCGATTGTGTCTCAGGAACAGGCTTTTTATCTCTTCAAGGAGAAAAACCTCGTTGCCTCCCTTAAGTTACATGGTAATAGCGAAGATAAACTTACCGTTCGTGATCTGGTTATTATCCCCTATCAGCGGGAAGAACTCCCTTCTGCGGCACTTGGCTGGCTTGGCGGGGGGGAAATCTCTGTTTCGGTTAATGATAAAAGTGGTAAAAAAGCCACTGAACCTTTTTTTGAGGTTCTGGGAATTATTGATTTTGCCGGTATTGATCCACGACTGCTGCTCCATGGCCGCTCCGGCGTGCTGAGAATGTCGTTACCTCCTGAACCGCTCTCCGTTCAGTTGTACCGTTTAATCAAACAGACCGTCCAAAAGCGATACAGGATCTAATAAACTCAGGGGGCGTTTCAGGGGATTCATGAGAAGGTATTTGTCTTTTGCCATAGTTGTTATATTGGTGAGTCTGGTAAGCGGATGCGGTAATACCAGTGCTGACGCGCCACCTACCTACGTCGGTCACTATAAGTCTGTCCATTCCAACAGTGGCAGTGACAAAGTCATTACGGTTACCGTAACGGTGGATGACGGGGTACTCTACGAAGGATTCATCGATACTATCCCCATTAAAGGGACCTGGGGGGTAGTTCAGACCGACCAGCTCGGCTTGATTTCCAATGAACTCATTAAGGGTGAAGACACCTATTTTGTCTCCTATTATTTAAGCATTGCCGGATCGGCCATTTCAGGACTGGCCTATCGCCAGTAGTAATTTGCACCATTTGTGGGGGACCTCTTATGAACGTTCTTTTAATAAATCTGAAGTCAGACATTACGCATTTCGCATTGATGCCGATTTCACTTTTATATCTGGCTCAACCTCTACTGGAAGCCGGTGTGAATGTTGAAATCATTGATCAGCGTTTTGAAACGGACTTTTTTGAGACTCTCCGGAGCAGCCTTGCGGGGGATATCACCGCAGTGGGGATTAGTTGCATTACCGGTCCACAACTTAACGAACTGATTGCCGTTACCACCTTTATCAGAAGTATCAGTGGGGTTCCAATTGTCGTTGGTGGTTCCCATGTGACCATTTTTCCTGAACAGACCTTGGCATCACACTGTATCGATTACGTGGTAATCGGCAAGGGTGAGTTGCCGTTTCTGAATCTTGTCCGTGCCCTGGCTGACAATTCATTTCAGGGCTTACCCATGGTTGGGCACAAGGTTGGTGGGGATATAGTCATAACGAAGGGCGATGTACCTGACTATACCAGTTCCAGTGTCCCCTATCACCTGATTGCCAAATACGGGAAGTACTCCACCGTATCCATACTCTCTTCCCGTGGATGTCTCTATGATTGTGCTTTCTGTGCCATCAAGGCCATCTATCCGGGATATACTGAGTTTCCTGTACCCAATGTTGTGGCCATGATACAGGATGCCGTGCGTCTGGAACCGTTAACCATTCAATTTCTTGATGATAATTTTCTCAGCCGTGTACGGCGGGTGATTGATCTGTTCCAGGTTTGCCGTCAAAACGATTTACGCTTCCGGTGGGTCTGTTCTGCTCGTGTGGATGAAGTCCTCCGTATTGATGATCAGGTTCTGTTCTTTTTAAAACAGGCATCACTGACCGGTATTTTTTTAGGTGTTGAATCCGGATCCCAGCGCATACTCGATCTGATAAACAAAAAAATCAGGTGTGATATGGTTCTCGAGTTAAACCAAAAGCTCAAGAAGTTCGGAATTATCCCCTATTACAGCTTTATGGTCGGCTTTCCCACGGAGACAGATGCTGACCGTGAGGCAACCTTTCGTCTCATGGATCAACTTAAAAGAGAAAATTCCCGTGCGGTAATTTGGAAGGCGAACAACTATACTCCCTATCCGTCAACCAAACTCTACCACCTGGCTCTGGAACATGGCTTTAAAGTTCCCGCATCACTTCAGGAATGGAGTGAAAAACACCCGTATTCAAAAGAATATGATGTGCCGTATGATACCCGTTTGTAACGTTGTGAATGAGGAAATGTGTGATGAACGATAGTAAATGTGATGTTCAAATTCACCACCAAACCGACAATTTGGCTGCCGGTATATACTTGTTAAATACCAGTAAACGGTGCGAATCAAACGCCCTCCTCTTTTCCCAGGCCGTTGCTTTTTTCATGATGAACGGGTACCGGATCACTGGTGATATCACCGATTGTGATACCATTGTCGTTAATAGTTGCTGTGTTTCTGAGGATAAAATCGAAGCGTCGCAGGCGGCACTGGAAATGGCTGCAGCCTCGGGAACAGGTAAACGGATAATTCTGCTCGGTTGCCTGGCAACTCTCCCTAACAGAGCGGGCTTGCCAGAGAACAGTACCTGCATCGGACCACAGGAAATGCACCTGCTGGACAGGTGCTTTTCACATTCCGTATCCATCGGGGATATTCCGGTTAATCAGTTACCTCCCGAGATATTCTCATCCGGTCAGGGATTAAAATATGGTGATTTCTATATCCTGATTGCCCAGGGGTGCTCAAATCACTGTTCCTACTGTAATATCAAACGGTCAAAGGGGGGGGTAAAGTCCGTTCCGTTTGACGATATTGCCCCCCAGATACGTCTCGGACTCTCGCGGGGAGTCAGGGAGTTCTCGCTTCTTGCGGATGACTGCGGCAGTTATGGTGATGATTGTGATACGGACCTGATCCGGCTTCTTGGAGAGGTGCTTGCCATTGCGCCGGATTTTACCCTGAAACTTCTCTATCTCTACCCTGAATTTCTGCAACTTCATTTTGACGAACTGGTGCCCATCCTCGGCACCGGGCGGCTCAGTTTTCTCCACATACCGTTACAGTCAGGTTCACAACGTATGCTCGCCCTGATGAATCGGAACTATGACATCAATTCAGTTATGACCTGTCTTCAGAGAATACGGGTTATCTCACCGGCGACGAAACTGGTAACCCACATACTCGTGAATTTTCCGACTGAAACGGAGAACGATTTTCATGCCTCACTCTCCGTTGCCGACCGTTTTGACGAGTCAATCTTTCTGCAGTTTTCCGAAAACAGGGACACCATGGCAGCCACTATTCTACCAAAGATTACCGCAACAGAGGCTACGGCTCGTCTTGACGCTGCTTCTGCTTTTGTCAACGGTCGCCGTACGGGAGGGGGATGCGTGATCAGTGATTTTAACTGCACCACACCCTATAACCTGCTGAAAGGGCGGAGGTGACGGCACCATGCCACTCCCCAATGTAAAAGTGGTCCAACTTACCCTGACTAACAGATGTCAGTGCAACTGTCTGCACTGCGGGGTTTCCGGCCTTCGTCACGCGGTATCCGGTGAACTTTCTCTTGAGCAGATAAATAGTCTGTTTCTGGAGTTACGGCAGACCGGTTGCCAGATTATTGACCTTTTTGGGGGGGAGCCGACCCTTCGTACCGACCTGTTTGAGATTATTGAGTCGGCGAAATCCTACGGTTTCGTAGTTTCCCTCGAAACAAACGGCCTGCTGCTTGATGGTGATTTTATCAAACAACTGGAAGCTGCCGGTCTTGACCAGATTTATCTGAGCCTCGACGATTACCGTGCGGAAAATCATGATCGTCAGCGAGGGAAAAAGGGGAGTTTCGACTCTGCCATACGGGCCCTTTCCCTTGGGGCTGAGAGCCGCATAATCATGCATGTTTCTGTTGTTCCCCATTCCCGTGACTTTTTTGAAAGTGGAGATATTAATCGCTACATGGCGTTTGTACTTGAAAAGGGGGCCGAAAAGGTCAGGATGCTGCTGCCTCGATTTGTCGGCGATTCCACAGATGTTGCCGGAGGAACTCTCGGCTCCGGATCCGAGCGGGAGCTTTTTTCCTTTGTGGACCCACAGTATGGGGGCTATCTCTATGTTCATACACCCGGTACTCCCCTGGGGGAGAATAACGTTTGTACGGCAAAGCATGTCTTCTGTCACATCATGTGCAATGGCTGGGTCACCCCCTGTCCTTATTTCCCACTGGTATTCGGTGATGCAACCCGGGAGCCGCTTGTAGATGTTTTTGAGCGAATTCAGTCCCATCCCTTGGTTCGGAAGGGGGGGGAATTCTGCCCCATGCGTAACGAGGAATATCTTGACCGCCATATTAATAAACTGCTGAAAGAGGGACCCTATCATCAGGTGGCGGTAAACAATCTTATCGATCTGGGAGCCTCCTGTTATCAAGGTTGTCGACACTGCACCAGCGGAACTTCTGAGAGACGCTCTTTCGCCGATATCTGTTCCGATCTTAGCGCTCTTGACCCTGAGTACCGATATGTCGAGTTCTATGGTGGTGATGCGTTCAGGCGCAATGATCTGATACAGATTCTTGACTCGGTTCCCACAGAGACAGCGGTAATTCTCTGGACAACGTTTCGTATGACTGACAGTACGGACCAATCCTGGTTCAGATTGCGTCGTTTTCCCCTCAAGGCGGTAAAGATTCTGCTTGACCCGGGATTCAGGGATGACGGCACCTTGCCCGATTTCAGGGGCATGGTTGACCATGCCATACGGAGCATCAGGATGGCTGTTGAGTGTGGTATTCCGCTCTACTTTTACCTTCCCGAGACAATCATTAATTATATACGCCCCACGGATAGAGATCGACTCCTCGCTTCCGGTGTGGAACGCATATACACCTATACGCCGGATGCGGTGGGTGAGCCACTTCCAAATGCCGTTGCCTGTTTTGGCAGGGGACTTGGACGCGTACGCCTGTTGTGGGCCGATCGGCAGCGTCAACGGAGCAGGAGAGCGTAATGCGGGTAGCGATTGAAAACCTCCATAGCCTCTGTGAAAACAACACCCATGCACTCACCAGGGGACGCAGCTACTTCCTTCTCAACGGTCATACCCTGGTTGATTCCGGCGACCGATGCGATATTCTCTTCATCGGCGGCTGCACGGTAACCGATACGATGCGGGATAGATGCTTTCAGGCTATCGCCAATAAAATGGAAAAACATCCCGGAGCCATAGTAATTGTTTTTGGCTGCCTGTCGGCATTTCCCGACGCCTTGAGTGAAAATACCCGGATTGATCATCAACGGCTGCATATCATTTCTTATCAGGAGAGCGCACTCCTTGATGCCCTGCTCTCTGCCAAAATACCTTATGGAGAGGTCACCACCCATATTCTCCATGGCCACATTCCCTATCAGAAACAGATCGGTCCCGCAGATTCCTACGTTCACATAGCCCATGGATGCGTCAATGATTGCAGCTATTGCAATATTAAACTGGCCAAGGGGAGGGTGGCCAGTCGGCCTCCTGCTGTTATTGAGGAAGAGGTAAGAGCCCTCTATCGGGATGGAGTTACGGTTATCACGCTGTTGGGGGATGACTGCGGTTCCTACGGTCTTGACCGGGGGACGGATCTGCCGACACTGCTGGAATCATTGGCAGCCATATCTCCGGATTTAAAATTCAAGTTATTTACCATTTTCCCTGCACTCTACCTACAGTATGCCGAGAGACTTGAACCATTTTTTGCAGCTCGCCGGATACCATATATCTGTCTTCCGGTACAATCTGCCTCGCCACGGCTTTTGAAACTGATGAATCGTGAGTACGATACTGCATCACTTGAGAGAGCCATTTCCCGGATCCGCTCCCTTGACGCTGATGCATATATCTATTCCCATTTTATGTTTAATTTTCCGACTGAAACCATGGCAGAATTGATACAGAGTACATTCTTTGCGCGGCTGTTCAATAGTACTGTTTTTATCGGCTATGGTGAAAACAGTGCTACCCGTGCCGCCTCGTTACATACTCGAATTGACAATGCCGAGAGGGGGATCAGAAACGCCTATCTGCAAGATCTGATACGGAGAGGCGAACTTTCTGCATTTCTGGTGCCCCAACCATGAACGGGATGCTGAAACAGAACGGCAGTATTGATCTTTCCCGCTATGCCGTCATACCGATCTGGTACCACTGCAACAGTAACTGCACGATCTGCATGCTTTCCAATGTCAAACAGAAGATGAATACGGTCACACCGGAGCAGTTCCGTACCCTATTGTATCGACTGGTTCAGGATGGTCGCTATGACGGTATTATCCTCTCCGGTGCGGAAATTACCACGTTTCCCCATCTTGAGGCCTACGTCAAGGAAATCGCTTCACTTGGCTGGTTTAAAAAAATCCAGATTCAGACCAATGGACGTCGTCTTGCCGACCCCCTCTTGGTACGGAAGTTGGTGGATGCGGGAGTTAATGAATTCTTTATCAGCCTCCATGGTCTTGAACAGGTCCATGAAGCCATTACCCGCGTTCCCGGCTCATTCCGTGAGACCATTGCCGGCTTCATGAATGTCAGTGAATATCCGGTGAACATCATTTCCAACACGGTTATGACCCGTGCTAATTACCATGGCATTATTTCGCTGTTGCAGTTTCTTGCGAGTGGGCCACCCCATGAATTGAATATCTGGAATTACTTTCCCATGGGGGAGCATGACAGTCGCGATCTGATCGTGAGTCTGACCGATGTCATGACACTGTTTCCCGCCATGATTACGGCTGTGGGACCGTCGGGCAAACCGCTTGTTCTCAAGGGCTTCCCCGAATGCATTGCTCCCGGTGCCCCCTGTTATATTGACAGCAACTTTCCCCTTAACCTTATTCAGGATGAATTCTGGTATGAGTTCGGGAAAAACGGTTTTGCAAGTTGTTGCCATCGTGAACAGTGCAGTTCACAACTCTGTTGGGCACTTTCCCGTGCTTATATCAGAAAGTTCGGAGTCGAAGAATCAATCCTTTCCCCCGTTCAGGAGGTCAATAATGACGCGAATTTCACAACCGGTCGAATATACTGCTCCCGGTGACAGGCTAATGAATTACTGTCTGGCAGAGTACGACCCGGCAGCCCCTTTGATCGGGAAATATCGCTCTTCAAATTTACTCTTCAACTCATTTGATGTAACCCAGGCCAGTGAACGGGTCTACCGGCTGGTTGAGATAATCAGGAACGTCTATGGGGAATCGAACACGGTATGGGGAGCTAAATGGGACGGCAATCAGCTCTATTGGGAATTCTACTTTTATGATTACCGGCGCAGGTTACGGGAGCGGTCCATCTCACTTTTACTGGAGGCCATCAAACCACTCGTCAGTTGTCCCGTTGAGATTAATGAAAAACTGCACTATTTCATGTTTTCCATAGACGTCACCAGGGACTTTTTTGCAGAGTCAGCAGAGCTGTCCGAAATTCATCTGTATATGGGAAATGTTCTCAGCAGGGGAGGGTCAGGTATCTGTTATAGTTGGACTGACAGTGGCAAACGCCTGGAGAACTTCTATTTCTTTCTCGATGCCCACCGGGAGAGAGACTCCATTATTGCCAAAATCTGTTATTCGGCGGTGGTTGATATTGAACCTGCCGATGTTTCCACTATTCTCTGGCCTGAGCTTGTGGAGTGTCGCACCATCTGTGTTGCTAACAAGCAGCAGAACGACTGTGTTTATTTTTCCGGTATTACGGTAAATCAGCTGTTATATTTCCTTAAAAGGCTTAATTATCCGTCAACTCTCATCACCTATGTGGAGCAACATCGGGAACAGTATGACTATCTGCTTTTTGACGTCGGCTATGATTATCGTATGGAGGGGGATAAATTGTTAATTCTTAAAAGTGGGTATTATGGAATCTTTTAATCATAGTCACGCTACACGCGCAGAATCATCGGACTTTCTGGCGGTTGAGCCATTTGTAGCCGATATGGCCTCTGCCAGGGCTCTTTCCACTGCCCTTGAAATGGGAGTAATTGACCTGTTGGCCCGGAGTGGACAAATCACCCTGTCGCAGCTCTGTCAGGAAATATCCTTTGAACCGAACTGCGTGAAACTGCTGCTGGGCCTGCTTCTTGCCGGTGATGTCATTCGTTGTTCCGATGGGGAATATTTGCTGACTGAAAACTTCGTCAAGGTATATCCCTATCGGGACCTGCTGGTTGCCAAGCTGGATTTTGCCCATATCGCAGCCCATGATTTCATTGATCTGTTCTCATATATGATATCGGACGTTCGTACATTCAGGAAACGCTCCGGAATGTTTAGGCTGTTTAATTATTCGAACAGTGTTCAGGAAACGGCCGAAAACTTTGACCAGACCATGCGCTGGATGCGCATAACCACCGTGCTGACCCGTTATGAAGCCCGTGCCTGTATTATGAACCATAACCTGTCGGTGTACCGGTCTCTGCTTGATGTGGGGGGGAATAGCGGAGAATTCAGTCTCCAGGCATGCCGACACAACCCAACACTGCGCGCCACTGTTTTTGATCTTCCGGTGGTCTGTGAAGTTGGCCAGCAGCATGTTTCCCATGAACCGGAAGCGGAGAGAATCACCTTTGTCAAGGGGAATGCCCTGACCGAAGCATTGCCGGTAGGACATGACCTGATAACGTTTAAATCAGTACTTCACGACTGGCCAGACAAAGAGGCGATGATTTTTCTCTCTCAGGCGGCAACGGCACTGCCACAGGGGGGGACAATACTCATTTATGAACGGGGTCCCTTTGAAATCGGTCCTGGTGGTCTCCCCTATTCACAGATTCCGTTGATGCTCTTTTCACACACCTTTCGTTCTCCCGAATGGTACTGCACTTATCTGGAATCGCGGGGATTTGGATCATTCTCTGTGACGTGGATTACCCTTGATATGCCATTTTTTATAGTTACAGCCGTTAAAGAGTAGTGCCCTTACCGGCAGGGAGATTGCGTGATGACAGTGAAACATGAACGTAATTCCGTATCCCGTCTGACATTACAGTTAAATGATACGTGTAATTTACGCTGCTCTTACTGTTTTTCTGGTGACTCGGCACGCACCGGAACCACTGTTTCTGAGGAGGATTACGGTTTCTTTCTCGGTTTTTGCATTCGGAACGGATTACGGGGGGTTCGTCTGACCGGCGGTGAAACGCTGCTGCATCCCCATATTCATCGTTACGTCCGGCTTGCGGTAAAGGTTGGGCTGGAAGTAAATATTCTCTCGAATTTTACGGTATCTGAAGCTGTCAGCGCATTTGACGTTCCTGCACGAAGTCTCAGTTTTCTGGTTAATGTTAACGACCGGGACAGTTATTCTTCCGAAGAGTGGCACGCCCTGGTGGGGAACATTGAATCTGCACAGCAACGCGGTTATTCCATTGTTTTGGGATATACGGCCCATACCGGCATAGTTCACATACCTCATATAATTGAAATCGGGGCCCGGTTCAAAGTGGCCAAACTGAGGATCTCACCATCAAAGCCAACCATAGGTGGAACGAATACATGGCTTGCACCGGATGATATGCTCTCCTTTTCAGAATCGGTTATGGCACTGTACCAGATACTCCACTCCGTAGGTATCCGTCTCGTACTCGATTGCCCGATTCCCTTCTGTCACATTCCGGAACAGTTTCTGCACTTTTTTTTGCAGGAGTTGCGACTTTCTGGAACATGCGGCTTTGGCTCGTCAGTCAATGTGAACCTCGACGTGGGTCACTGTTACATAACCAACAGTCTGCTTACGAAGCGGAATTTACGAACGTTTGCCACTATGGAAGAGATCCGTATGTTTACCGCCGGTTTTGCGAGTGATATTGACAAAAGTTGCCCACTTTTTGACAGATGCACCAAATGTCATTATTTCATACTGGGGAGTTGCAGTGCCGGTTGTTACGGGATTAGACATGAATGTGCTCCCCTGGCAGGTACGTCTCATGTCTGAGAGCATATCGCGTACGGCAGCAGGTCATGTTTATCGGTCCGCACCGACCGATACCGCTATGCGCCTCCATGTGCCGTATAATAATGATCGTGCCCTGATTGACCGGTTGATCCCCTATGCTTCCCATATCAGGTCACTCTATCTGCCATGCAACCATACCGTACTCGGTTCGGGTCGCTATGAGGGTCGTGCCTCAAACCGGAACTGGGAGACCTATGATAGGGAGCTGCTTGAAATTGCCGAAACCCTCGCACCCCACGATATCACGGTCAACATGCTTTTGAATTCGATTCATGTTTCTTCCGATGTTCTCAATAATTTTCAGGGCTCACCCCTCTATCAGTATCTGCAAAAGTTTGAGGGGAGTCTGGTTGAATGGTTAACCGTTGCAAATATCCAGCTTGCAATTCTGATACGGAAGCACTTTCCCCGTTTCAAGCTGGATGTTTCGGTGCTTGCGCTGATAGACTCATTGAAGAAGGCTCAGTACTGGTATGATCTGGTCAGGCCTGACCTGTTTTGCGTAGACCTTGACCATGGCAAGGATTTACAGCTCATACATGATATAACGGCAGTGACCGGGGTTCCGGTGAAGGTTCTTGTTATGGATTTCTGCCTCCCTGACTGTCCTTACAAGCCGTGTCATTATATCCATAATGCTCTTAAAGAGGAAAATGCTTTCAGTTGTTGGGGAATCAGGGGGGATAAACCCTGGTATTATTACAAAGGGCGAACAATACCTCCGTTTTTTTTGCATCAGTACATAGGCTTAATCAATGATATAAAAATTGTCGAACGTAATTCGGACAGTGATACGATCATACAGAATGTCAGACAGTATGTGGAAGAGGTTGATTCCCGCTTTATGGTCTATCGGGGGGGGATCGTGCCGGGTGACCGGGGGAAGCTGATTATTTCCCCAACGGTGGATAAGCTCTATTATAACCTCAATTCAAAGCACCCTCTTTTTAAAGAAGTTCCGGTTGCTGTTTTTGAAAAAACAGTTGCGTGTGATCACAACTGTGGCGTCTGTACCTTTTGTTATGACGCATGGAAAGAGGAGTGGCAGGTCTCCGAATCCTATGAGCTGTTGTCCGACTATCTGAAACGATGGTATGTTGATGGTGGAAAGCGGGATTACTACCAGCGGTTGCTCGACCATCTCCATGGACAGCGCCACAATGTGACGTTTATAGAGTCCATTAAACTCATGAAAGAGTATGTTGACGGGCCGTTTCTTCAGCTACTGGACTATTTTACGGCACTTGCATTTTTAGAGGCAAAAAGCCGGCTTGCTGAGCCATACCTGGAACGACTTGCCCTGACGGCACCGGAACTGCTGAGCCATCTTAGCCAGCTTCAGGACTCTTTCCGCTGCCGGAATGTGATTACCTACACCCCCTTTGATCAGTACGATGAATGCTCTTTTGTTACTTTGAATGCTCTGGAATCTGCCGGCACTGCTGATGTTTCTGACTGTTTTCGGCTTATAGAGCTGCTGCTGTCAATGGGGGAGGAACAGGCTGCAGAAAAGCATATTGCGTCACTCACGTGCGATGATGAGCTGTTTGTCTGTCTCTGTCTGTCCGCATTCAACAGCGGATGCTACGCTACGGTGTTCCGACTGTGTAACACTTCTGTGTCTGCCGGTCTACTGACGGATTCACAGCGGTCCCGACTGGAGTTGATGGCATATTTTTGTTGTGAAATGACCGGTACTGTTTCCGTGCAAGAGGTGCCAGGTCCCTTTATGACCTCCAACAGCTATTCGCATAAAGAAAATTATGCCCGCCTGTATCTAAATTACCGGTATCACGGTCTGCTCCCTACCCGGAGTGAGCAGGAAGCACTTCTCTTCTATGTTTCCTCCCTTCGCAGGGATAAAAAGCGGAGAGATGCCCGCACTGTTTATCGTTTTTGTCTGGTATTGAATCCGGATCATATAACGCTGCTCAAGGGGTATCATGAGCTGCTGCTCGAAATGAATCTGGTTGAGGAGGGGAGAGAGGTCGCCGGAACCATAGATCAGCTGTATCAGAAGAGTCGTCTGATTTTTGATCAAATCGGAACCATTCCGCAATCTCTACAACGTCTGTCGGCACTCGCACTGCAGTACCACAGCATTAAAGATTATGAAAACGCAGCTCTCAATGCGGCAAAAGTGGTGGATAATGATCCCACCTCTTCCCGTGCCTGGGATCTGTTGTTCAGTTCGCTCAAGCAGAAGGGTGATTACAGCGCCTATGGAAACTACAGCCGTTTACGTGGGGAACTGCTTACCAAGTCAAAGAATGTCGAACAGGCTCAGCTCCTCAGTGTGGGGGAAACCGCCAGATTTCGTGGTCACCCCCATAGTGCACGTATGATACAAATGGTGGAACGTCTGGGAGTTCCGTACCGGGTCGAACGATCTTTCAAATTCGGCCGTAATCGACTGCTCTGTAATCGCTTTATCATGACAATTCGCCTCAAGGAAGTTGAAGGGGGAGGGGGGGACGCTGTCGTTGCACTCTGTCGTGACATTTCTCTTCCAGAACCCTGTCTCCGGATGCTGATTCAGCGGATGTCTACCGCTTCCAAAGTTCATTTTGGTTTTGAGGAAGAAGGGGAACGCTCATTTCTTAAAGTGTATCTTGAATATTCGTATAACCTTGCAGAGCATATGGAACGTTCCGGTGGCTGTGAGCCCTGGCAACTGTTACTGGCGTTCAAATGGGATCCCGGGGAGCCGTCACGCTATGTGGTGAGTGACTATAGGGGATTCCCCTCATTTACTACCGAACAGGTACAGGAAAGGGTTGCTGCAAACTTTCCCTATCGACAGGGAAGCATCGTTATGCCGCTACTGACAGCCATACTGAGAAAATACGATGAAGTCGCACACCATCAACCGATCTGGTATCTGGACGTAACGGAGGAGGGAACACCCCGTAAATCCTTTGATATTAAAACCTATCGTGCCAGACTGTCCATGGGTGAGCTGCTCCCCTATCTCCATGAGCTGTGTCGGTGGAGTGGTATCCCCTGGCAGCAGTTTGCACCGTACTTTGAGAGCATCAAGGGTCACAAATTCGGTCACCTTTCCTGTGGGTTGGGGCGGGACGGGGCTGAATATGTGGCTCTGTACCATGAATTGCCAGGTCAATAGCAGGTATTCCACACGATGAAGAGTATTGAATGAGAGATGCAACGAAATTTTATACCGGGTTGGACGGTGCTTTTTATACAATGGTTGGTTGTTATAAAAGGTGGTCATTTTCCCTCACCCGGTTGAGAAAACAGGCTCTGATTGCCCATGAGTATTCTCTGTCATCGACTGAAAAGACAGAGCAACAGCTCACCGCTGAAATACTGACGTTACGGAAGCCAACCCGGGGAGCTGGCACGGGAGATACCGAATATCTCCTGATGGGTATTCTCTGTGAAATCTGCCACCGGATTATGGGGATGCGTCCCTATGTGGAACAGATTATGGGGGCACTGGCGATGAATCAGAACGTTGCCATTCAGATGCAGACCGGAGAGGGAAAAACCATTACCGCCGCCCTTGCTGCAGTCATGGCAGGGTGGCGCGGTGGCCCGTGCCACGTGGTGACGTCCAATGACTATCTTGCCAAACGGGACGCCGAATTGATGGCTCCGTTATTCACCCGTTGCGGCTTGACCGTCGGTGCGGTTATCTCTGGAATGGTCTCACCTGAAAGACGTGCTACCTACAACAAGGATGTGGTGTATTCAACCAGCAAGGAGCTTCTGGCAGATTTTCTCCGTGATCGGATGGCGGAGCATGAGGAAGCATCCATTTCATGTGACAGAATACGCGCTATTCTGACCAATGGTGCAGATAGTGGCAAGGTAATGCGTGGGATTCATACCGCAATTATCGATGAAGCCGACAGCGTTTTGGTAGATGAGGCTACGGTGCCTCTCATTATTGCCATTCCGGGGGGCAATCCCCTGCTGAACGATGCGGTGCGGAGCGCATTCAAACTATCAGAACAGCTCGAATCAGGGAAGGATTATATCCTGAATGAACAGGCCAAATATGTGACCTTTACCGAATCGGGAAACAGTTTTATCGAGCGCATGGCCATTGAACTGCCGGCTGCCTGGCGACACTTTGACCGTTCATCATATCTGGTGAAACAGGCGATCATTGCCCGCTTCTGTTATCATCGGGATGTTCATTATGTTGTTGATAAGGAAAAAGTTGTTATTGTTGATGAGAAAACCGGTCGAATGATGGATGGGAGAAGCTGGAATGGTGGTCTGCATCAGGCTGTAGAGGTGAAAGAAAATGTGGAAAATTCCGATCCTACCCATGCCCACATTAAAATGAGTTTTCAGATGTTCTTCAGAATGTATACCAATCTGTCCGGCATGAGTGGAACCCTTCAAAATGTCGAAAAAGAGCTCTGGACTGTCTATAACCTCCCGGTTGTCCGTATTCCGACCCATGCGCCCAAGCAACTGATCAGTTACCCGGAAATTGTCTGTAAAACCGTTGATGAAAAATGGAATGCCATAATTGACAATGTCAAACTTCACTCCACCGGCGGGAAGGCCGTACTCATCGGAGTGCGGAGCGTTAAAGACAGTGAACAGCTTTATACGAGGCTTTTGGACTCCGGATTTTATGCTACCGTACTGAACGCGTTGCGTCATGAGGAGGAGGCCATCATAATTTCCGGGGCAGGGAGGCAGGCACAGATAACAATTGCCACAAATATGGCGGGGAGGGGTACGGATATACGGGTAGAACCGGAAGTGTTAGCTGCCGGTGGACTGCATGTAATTGCCACGGAGCGTCACGAATCCCGACGGGTTGATATGCAGTTGTTTGGTCGGACAGCACGGCAGGGGGTGCCCGGTTCTGCCCAGATGATTGTGAGTCTGGAAGATGAAATCATCAAGCTGTTTTCGCCACGTTACCTCAAACCGCTCCTCTCATTTTTTGCCGACTATGGGCAAAAAATGAATCCAATTGTCATATGGTTTCAGGTCGTGCAGTACCATGCGGAAAAGACCATCTCACGGGTAAGAAAGAAACTGCTTGAGCAGGATCTCGCTTTAAGTAAAGCCCTGTCATTCACAAAATATTGAATCTGTCCCATTAGTAACGTATAGTGTGAAACGTAATGCATCTGAAATTATAACGTGTCAGGAGGAGTAACATGTCTAACATATTTACATCATTAGGAACGGTATTTTTGCTGCTAGCGGCTGTCACTCACGCGGTGGCCGTTGAAAATGAATTCCATGGTGATTTTAGAGCCCAGTACGACAGTTCGAGCTTCAATCGAACTCCCACGACAGATTATAATGCCGCCGGTGGTGGCTACTACGACCCCAGCGGAGTAAAAAAAGGGCAGAACACCTCTAATTTCGTCGAACAGCGCAGTACTATCACGTATACCGCTAAGGCCAATGAAGAATTGAAACTAGTAACCACATTTGAATTAAACTATGCCTATTGGGGTAATAGTGAGTCATCTACCGGCAATGGTAGTGGTGGTGCGGTTGGTGCACGATCGGTTAATCTCGTTACAAAAAGCCTTTATCTTGACTCATCACCCATTACGAATGTCTCAGTAAAGATCGGCATGATGCCGATTATTGATGCCTATAAGGGTGTTCTTTTCAATGATGATATGGCCGGTGTTTCAGCAAGCGGTGAGTTTGCTCGTTTTACCCCCACCATTGGCTACTTTCGGCTTGAAGATAAGGGGGCTCAATACGATAAGGCACTCGGTCTTAATACGCGAGACCTGCTGATGATTGATGGAAAGTACAAGGTCTCCAAGGATTTCAAAATTGGTGCCACCTATTACCTTCTCCGGGACGTCACCCCTAATGGTGCCAGTACTGAAATTGTCCCGGCCACTCCTGACCGCATTATTACTGTTAATGATATTTACGGAAACCCCTATTCGTTTTCGCTACCAGGCACCGGTTCACCGGCTGTTACAGTACCAAATTATAATGATATATCACTTCATGTACTTGGATTAAATGGTGAGTTTATCAAGGGACCATGGCTGCTTAATGGTTTTATCGTCTATGAGACCGGGACTAATAATGGGCGACAAACATCAGCTTTTGCAGGCAACCTGGGTGCCCGATACAAAGCCTCAAAAGGTACGGCACGTGTAGAATTCCTCTATGTCAGTGGAGATAGTAACAGCAGTGGTTCCAGCACGGCCTTTTATTCTGCACCGGGTGGCTATGGTTACCGAGCCAATGAGATGGCTATTTTAGGTCGCGATAAGAATGCCCTGATGACCGATAATGCAGTTGTATTCAATGCGGATAACCGCGGGCAGGGACATGTTGGGGTGTATCTGGGGTATGATCGTCCATTTACTCCTAAGTTTGATACCGCCTTAAATCTGGGCTTTGCGTGGGTAGCGAAAGAGAACAGCCTTAAACCGTATATTTATTCAGATGGGCAGATTACCACCAGTAAAAACAGTAGTGATTTTCTCGGTTCGGAACTGAATAGTGAAGCAAATTACAAAGTTTCCGACAACTTGAAGTTATCACTTCGCGCTGCGTATGCTATTCTCGGCGAATATTATCTGGGGGTTGCCCTGCAGAATCCTCCAATGAATGTCTATGACGCAAAGTTAATCGTCAAATATCAGTTTTAAAAACACTTATTTTGTCTGTTCTGGAGGCATAACCTGTGAAATCATATTTATTAAAAATGCTCTACGTACTCTTGGTACTCGTTCCGCTTCTTTTCGTTGTCGGGTGCGGTTCAAATGCCAAACCACAGTTTGCCAAGGGAGTTTTTGTCGATAGTCCGGTGGAGGGACTTCGGTACGTGTCAGGAACCATCTCTGGAAAAACCACCTCTGGTGGCTTGTTCAGTTATCAAGTTGGTTCTTCAATTAAATTTTATGTGGGTGATCTCTTAATTGGTGAGGCACTTCCGACAGCCATGATTTCCCCCATTGATCTGGTTCCGGGAGCAACCGATGCTCATCATCCTAAAGTCGTTAAAATAGTTAAATTTCTCCTGACGGTAAACAGTAGTAACGACGTTGAACGCTCCATGTTGATAGATCTTGACAAACATTCTGCACTGGTTGGGGTAAATAAAGATCTTCGCGATGATACTACTGACTTGCAGGCCTTGAGAACCACACTCCAGACGGCTCTGAAAACGACTTTTGCTTTCTGTAACAGCACGACCGCTCGACTGCACCTCAAGAGCAGTTTGGCCGCTTCTAAAAAAACTGATGAAATACCGCTGTTTACTTTTGCTTTTACATCAGGAAGTGCCTTAAAGAAAGCAACCTACCAGTATTACTCACCGTCAAATGCCAAATTTAATCCGCTGGCAGGTGCCACTGCTTTTACTAATATGTCATCAAGTACCACTAATACCCGGGCAATTACCAGGATTCACACTGAAATAGCAGCCCAAAGACCGCAGCTGCTTGTAGAGGGGGGGGACTTGGTGGCAGGCTTTGGCACAAGTATCGATCCTTCGGTCAATGCAGCCGCCCTGCAGTCTCAGTATGGGTATGTCCGTGGTATGATGTCCTCTCTTTTTGAGGCTTCACTCCTTAATCCGCAGGGGATATATGTTCTCCCACTAGCTGGCGAGCGTGAGCTGTCTGACAAGATTGCTACCGGTTCGACTATTACTAAGGGAACATACAGCTATACGTCCAAGGGGTTGGCCGTATCATCACAGGCTAATGAACAGCTCTGGTCAAACAACATGCAGGATATTATTCTGGATAATATGCGTTTTGGAACGCTCTTGACACCAAAGGGTCTGGCACTCGTTAATTTTGACTCTACCAATTATCCCCAGATAGCTTCGGAAGCAAATATTTTTACCAGTCAACAATTTCTCAGCTATTCTTTTGAAATAGGTAGCTCTCACTTTGTAATTATCAATACCGATCCTGCCAATCCCAATGATCCGGTTAACAGCACTGTTTACAGTGCGCCAACCAACTGGCTCAAACAGGATTTGACAACTGCTCGTTCACGCCTTGCCATCAAACATATTTTCATATTTGGTCACCGACCGGCCTGGTCGTACAACTTTGCAGATACTAAAAGTGCAGGTGCAAAACTGCTTGACGCGCTTGATGGTAAAGATGCAGTGACAACTCAGGCGCGAGCAGCTGCATTCTGGAATTTGGTTGAACAGTATCAGGCCACTTATTTTTCAGGGCACATGGGCGTTTTTAACGCATCTCAGGGATCTCCGCCTATCACTGACACCGCCTCCTTTAAAACTTCACTTTTTACGTCGCCCGATGGCTCTATAACGATACCGAATAGTGCTGCTTCGACTGTCTTCCTCCGCTATACCGGAGTTGTTGGGAATAATTATCCCAATCTTGTCACCGGTAAAGCTTGGCAGATCATCTGTGGTACAGCCGGGTCTACCTTTGCAGCTATCCATCCAGCGAGTGGTGCCACCGCGTGTACATCCACCGTAGCAAACTGTTCAACCAACCCAGATAATTTCATGTATGCCTGGGTATTAGCAAAAGTATATTCCGCTTCTACTGGGTTTCCGAATGGTCGAGTCCACATGACTGCGTACGGCTTTGATGACAGTTTTGGTAAAACGCGGGTTATTCAAAGTTGGGATCTTGATGGTGCTTTTTAGTGATAAATACGTCAATTTGACAGTTTGACTTATTTCACTATTACCGGAGTTTTCACCTCGGCGGTGAAATCCTGAATGCTCGCGCTGTTTTCAGAGTACGGTAGCGTGCTGTTGTAGATGATGTTTCCATCAGTCGTCAGATGATTTCCGGTCACTTCCGGATTGTACAGATATATCCGGGAACTGGTGAGAGTAAATGCCGCTGTTTTTATCGGATTGAAATTATAGCTTGTATTTATGGGAGCTATAATATAACAGCCAGGGATGTTCCCGTAAAAAGTGTAACTGCCGTCACCCATCGTCACTGTTGTAACCGGGTTTACCCGTGTTGCATCAGTGACAGTTGTCAAATCAACCACCGTGCCACCGTAGATAATGGTATCAATGTGATAAATATCCACACGTGCCTTATCCAGGCTTACGGTGATGCCTGGCAGAGGAGCTCCATTCTTGGTGATTTTTCCCGTGATGGTATAGACAGGAAAAACCGTTGTTATCGCCCGAGCGGCTGTGTCCGTTCCGTTTACTGTCACGGCAAGCGGTGTAAATCCCCAGGTATGGTCGGACGGAGTAATTAAATAGGTTCCGCTGGATGCCCGGAGTCGGTAGGTTCCTGTTGAATCTGTTACTCCCGAGGTAGCCACTGTGCCTGCAGAGGTCAGCTGAACCGCCAACCCAACAAGTGGCGTGTCACCATTGGAGATAGTGCCGGTTATCGTATAAATAAGCGGCTGCGGCGTCTCATTGCCGCCTCCGCAGGCGGCCATTGACAGCGTCAGTACCAAAATAATCACTTTCCAGCAGAACGCAATCCCATTATTTTTAGTCATACTATCCCCCCCTGTAATTACTGATAAATCGCCTTGGATTTTTCCGTTGCAAACGTCATCTCTTTTTGGTTATCAGAGCAACTATTAACCATCAAAGTCTTCGAAATCTGCTCTCGCCCCGCCGAATCTTTGCAATGATTGCCTAAGTGCGACAGGCTACAGATATGGACTCCACTGTACCGTATGCTATGACTCATTAATATGTGCTTATACATATAACTTTATGAACTTGCTGATGTATGTAGATGTGTAATTTACACATCTTTTTATGGTGAAGTCAATATTTTTTTGGGGTGGTGGTTCAGAAATTATGAAATACGAGGTGTCAAACGCCCTGTATCAGGTGGTTCCAGTAATGTAACGTACACTGTGAAATAACAAGTTTGAAATATATGGCACGAGTTATAGGGTAAACCCTGTTATAAAACTTGACAGTATTACAATAGGCAAATATAGTATTTATTAGAATAAGGTTATATTTGCTTGCGGTGAATCATTATTATACTAAAACATATTAAACTATGCATATATGTCAGTGGTTGTGAGATTGCGCCCGCATATATTGTCATTGCATGACCGGACAGAACAGTTGATGAAAGGGATGCAAACTATTTCGAATGCAACTTCAGAGAGTGAACGTATGGCAGACATATTTAAGCAAAATCAGCAACTAAAAACGCGTATAAAGGACGTACTTGAATATGTGTATACTATTGTGGAAACAATTCGCCAACCGTTACTGGTATTAAGTACAGACCTTAAAATACTCACTGCAAACAGCTGTTTCTATCAAATATTCAGTATGATATCTCATGAGACAATTGGTCATTTAATCTACGACCTTGGCAACCGTCAATGGGATATTCCCACGCTCCACGTACTTTTTGAAGAGATGCTACCCAATAACGCAATTATCAACGATTTTGTGGTTGACCTTGATTTTCCCGGAGTAGGTCGCAAAATTATACGTATCAATGCACGTCAGATTTCTCAAAAAATAGATGACTTGAAAATAATATTGTTGGCTATGGAGGACGTTACCCTTCTTAACTCTCGTGATAGAGGCAAAAAACTGTCGGTAACCACTGCTTTTAACGAGATAATTCGGCACCAGGAAAGTGAGTATCACCACTTTGCACGGAATCCGGCTATTCTCACTGCTACCATTGATGGTTTCTGGTTACTTAATATGCGAGGAGATTTTGTTGAGTTGTGAGCGGTACCGTGAACATGTCGTAAATGCGGCACTTTAAAAATGTTGTAGTAAAAAACCGCCGACTTTGAATATTCTTGAAGTCGGCGGTTTTATT
>CAIRBT010000104.1 GCA_903876875.1 uncultured Geobacteraceae bacterium | reverse complement strand
TTGTCATCGTTCATCTCCTCCAACATACCTTCTTTAATGGCATGGTTTAGCTCTTCCGGCTGTGCCGCAAGCCATGCCGCCCCGATCTCTCGCAGTGTTGCCTGTTTGTCCTCGTCAATATTACCCCGGTCATTTTTCACGGCAATTTAACCACAGAATAACGTTACGCGGTAGCATCACTCGCAATCATAATACCGTTTTTTTCTGTCATTCTCGGTAATTTTCGGCTATTATGACACTTCTGATTAGCTAATGTTTTGTACCACCGCCATCATTTTCCAAATCGCCCTGACATTTCGGGGCGTTTTTATTATTTTCACGACACTGCCGGGAGGTATCGCAATGATTCAGATTGACTTTGATAAAATGGGGGGACTGATCCCCGCCGTCATTCAGGACTACGAAAATGGCGAGATTTTGATGGTCGCCTTTATGGACAAGAAAACCCTTGATCTGACGCTCAAGGATGGCAAAACCTGGTTCTTCAGCCGCACCCGCAACAAATATTGGATGAAGGGGGAAGAGTCGGGAAACACCCAGGAGGTCATGGAAGTATTAACTGACTGTGACGCCGATACCGTCATCATCAAGGTGAAACAGAACGGCCCGGCCGCCTGCCATACGGGGAACCGGAGCTGTTTTTATGTAAAATGGCAAGATGGTCAGTGGGTAGAGCATTCAAAGCCGCTGTTCGACCCCGCCGAAGTATACAAAAAAGCCTGATACGGGAGAGAGTACTTATATGTCAAACATTCTTAATTTCGGCATCCCAAAAGGGAGCCTGGAAGACGCAACGGTCGGACTGTTTAAAAAAGCCGGCTGGCAGATTAGCATCTCCTCACGGAGTTATTTCCCCGGCGTGGATGACACCGAGATGAACTGCAAACTGATCCGCCCCCAGGAGATGGCACGTTACGTAGAACGCCAGACCATCGACGCCGGCATTGCCGGTCGCGACTGGGTGCGTGAAAACGATTCCGACGTAGTGGAAGTCTGCGAAATGGTCTATTCCAAAGTGTCGCGTCGCCCGGCCCGCTGGGTACTGGTAGTCAACGGCAACTCCACCGTACAAAAACCTGAAGATCTTCATGGTGCCACCATTTCAACCGAACTGGTCGGCTTTACCAAACGCTACTTTGCCGAGCGAAACATTCCGGTCAATGTGGAGTTTTCGTGGGGAGCCACCGAGGCAAAGGTGGTGGACGGCCTCTGTGACGCCATCGTTGAAGTAACCGAAACCGGCTCAACAATCAAGGCCAACGGCCTCCGCATCGTCTGCGAACTGATGGAGTCGGTACCGGTACTGCTGGCAAGCAAGGCCGCCTGGGCTGATCCCTGGAAACGGGCAAAAATCAACCAGATCGCCACACTGCTCAAATCATCACTGGCGGCAGAGGGGATGGTCGGCCTGAAGATGAATGCCCCCGCCACTGCCGTTGATGCCATCACCCAACTGCTCCCCAGCCTGAAGAACCCCACGGTGTCCCATCTCTACAACTCCGACTGGCTTTCCATCGAAAGTATCCTGTCAGAGCGAGAGGTGCGGAGCGTCGTGCCCGAACTGATCAAACTGGGTGCTGAAGGAATTATTGAATATCCGTTGAACAAAATTATTTAACCCCATTTCACAGAATCAGAGAGAGAACGTTCACATGAAAAAAATTATGTCCACACTTGTTGCAGCCCTGGTTACCGTATCCTTTTCAGCCGCAGTTGTCTCTGCCGTTGACGCCCCCCCCGCCGCTGCCCCGGTCGCCCCAGCGGCTCCTGCTCCTGCTCCCGCTCCGATTGCCCCAATAGTCCCGGCGGCCACCGCACCGGAGCTGGCTCCGATGGCTGAGCAAACGTCGGTCAAGCCAGCTAAAAAAGCAAAAAAGACCAAGAAAGCCAAGAAGGCCAAGAAGGCTCAGAAAGCAAAAAAGGGAGCCAAAGGGAAAAAAGCCAAAAAAACGCTTAAAAAGTCCAAAGGCACCAAGAAAAAATAATCAATGGCGGCCGGAAGAGAGCCGCAATGGATCGTATCGTATGATGATGGACAAGATAGAAGAACTGGAACGTCGCTACCAGGAGCTGGAAGCCCTGCTCTCAGATCCGTCGATTATTTCCAATCAACCGGAATTTCGCAAGCTGTCCCGGGAACATTCGGATTTAAGTGAACTGGTGGCCGCCTATCGACGCTACCGGAAGATTCTGACTGAGATCGCCGACAACCGGGAACTACTGACTGATCCGGACATGAAGGAGATGGCCGAGGAGGAGTTGAAGTCCCTGGAGACGGAAAAGAATCAGCTGGATGCCGACATCCAGATGCTGCTGCTTCCCAAGGATCCCAACGACAACAAGAGTGTCATTCTGGAAATCCGTGCCGGTACGGGCGGCGACGAATCGGCTCTCTTTGCCGGAGATCTCTTCCGTATGTATTCACGCTATGCCGATACCAACCGCTGGAGGGTTGAGATCATCTCGGCCTCCGAATCGGAGCGGGGTGGGTATAAGGAGATTATCGCTTCGGTTGAGGGGGAGGGGGTTTTTGCCAAGCTCAAATATGAGTCCGGCACCCACCGGGTTCAGCGTGTTCCGGAAACCGAGGCGCAGGGGCGTATCCATACCAGTGCCTGTACCGTCGCCATCATGCCGGAGGCGGAGGATGTGGATATCGACATTCGCCCCGACGACCTGAAAATTGATGTGTACCGTTCATCGGGAGCCGGGGGACAGCACGTTAACACCACCGACTCCGCGGTGCGGATTACCCATCTCCCGACCGGCACGGTGGTTGCCTGTCAGGAGGAGCGGAGCCAGATCAAAAACCGCGCCAAGGCCATGAAGGTACTGAAAACCCGCATTCTGGACACCATTCAGCAGGCGCAGGATTCAAAACTTGCCGCCGACCGGAAACAGCAGGTCGGCTCGGGGGATCGGAGTGAACGTATCCGCACCTATAATTTCCCCCAGGGGCGCATGACTGACCATCGCATCGGCCTGACCCTCTATCGCCTCGACTCCATCATGACCGGCGACATTGCCGAAATCACCGATGCCCTGCGAGCTTTCTACCAGATGGAAGCCCTCAAGGCCCAGAGTGAAGGGAATTAGGCTTTCCGCCACAGAGTCATGACACCTACCCCACCGGACATCCTTGACAATTACCGGCAGCTGGTGGCGAAAGTTGATACCCTCTGTTCATCCATCACCTCACGTTTACAGGGGGAGCTGCAGTGCCGAGCCGGCTGCAGTTCCTGCTGTGCCCCCATAACCATCTTTCCGGTTGAAGCTGCAGCCATGGCTCTTCTGCTGAAAAGCCTTCCGGATGAAATAAGCCGTGATATCCGCAGTCATGTAGACACCCAACGGGGGGGAGAGCGGTGCACCCTCCTCCGAAATAATCGCTGCCTGCTCTATGAAGCACGCCCCCTGATCTGCCGTACCCATGGCCTGCCGATTATCTATAGTCAGAAGGGAACACAGATCAGTGACTGCTGTCCCCTCAATCTGACCGGCACAAGTTCTCTCTCCGGGGCGGATGTCATCAACCTGGACACCCTGAACACCCTGCTGACGGCCATCAACGCCACCTATCTGGCACAGAGCACCAGTGCCCCCCCCTCTGACCGCATCGCCATCGCCGACGTCGTTGGCACTCCTATTTCAGACTGTTAATGTAACTTCTGACCCCCTCCAGTATCCCTTCGGCAGTCATCTCCTGATAGGCTGCGTCTTTCAACCGGCCTTCCTCCTGTGGGTTTGACACAAAGGCGGTTTCTACGAGGATACTCGGCATGCTGGCTCCCACCAGTACGTAAAAAGGGCCCTGCTTGACCCCGTGGTTTTTCACGTCAGCGTAGCTCCCCTTGATTTTCCGGTGCAGTGATTTCTGCACTTCGTCGGCAAGGTGGGCAGAATCGTTCAGTTTATAGTTCGCCATCAAATCAAAGAGGATGGCCTGCAGCACACTGACCTTCTCAAGGGAGGTGCCGTTTTCCTTGGCCGCCAAACGAGCGACCTTGTCGGTTTTGGCCAGATTGAGGTAGTAGGTTTCAATTCCTGACACCGCCCGATTGACAGCCGCATTGGCATGTACGGAGACAAACAGGTCGGCACCGACCTTGTTGGCGATTGCGGTGCGCTCTTCCAGCGGAATGAAGACATCGGTCGAACGGGTCATGACGATGTCAACCCCCAGTTCCTCTTTCATGAGGTCACGTAATTTCAGACCGATGGCCAGCACCACATCCTTTTCCTGGGTACCATTTTGACCAATGGCACCCGGATCGTGCCCCCCATGCCCCGGATCAATGACAATGCGCCTGATTTTTGAGAGGTTCACTTTTTTGGGCAACTTCGGTTTTTTTTCCGCACCGGCACCCTGCTCATCACGCTTTACCACCGCATTTTTTACCGGAGCAGCGGTAAGGGACGGCTCCAGTCGGGATATTTCCACCGGTCGATCGCCCCGCACATCAATGACCAGCCGTGCCGGATCGGAGAGGGGAAACACCTTGTAATCTTTGATATTCTCCACATCCAGCACCACCCGAACCACGTCGGGCCGGTACTGGGCAACCCGCGCCCCCTTCAGTAAGCCATCGCCAATGGTGATATCCTTAACGCCGCTTCCCATACGGGTATGCTTGAGATCAAGGTAAATCCTCCCCGGCTTGCGGCTCCCCCCGCCTCCCAGTTCATGGACTTCCCAGGTGATATCCCGGTCAAGTTCCAGAGAAATCCGCGTATAGTCCGGAGTGGACCAGTGCTTCATTTCTCCCAGCAGGGCCGAGGTTCTCTTGACTGAAGAGGTGTCACCGGCAAATGCCGTGTTTTTTTTAGCAGCTGCAACGGGCAGTGGCACCAGCAGGGCTACCATCAACATAAGGGAAAAGAGGGTAATTATTCGGTTCATGACTCACTCGTGATAATAAATTGAGCCTTCTTTTAGCAGAGTTTTCCCCATTAAACAACTTTTTGCACCGTTCCCAGACAAAGAGCCCCGTGAGACATGACTAATGACTCGCAATCACGCAAGTGGTTGTGCTATACCTCTCCTCCGGGAGGGCCAACCATGAACGTGACTAAAAAACATATCCTTACCTATTTTAGACAGCAGGAACAGGCCGTGCCGTTTGCCCTGCTGCTCCGGCAGTTCGGCGGACGCCATGTGAACCGCGAACTAAAGAACATGCTGGAAGATATGGTTGACGATGGCGAACTGGTACGCCTGAAGGGGAATTGCTATGCCCTTCCCGGCACAACCGGAACCATTCAGGGGCGTATTTCAATACATCGTGACGGCTATGGTTTTGTCACCCCCCCCGCTGGGGGAGAGGACATTTTCATTCCCGGGAAATATCTGAAGGGTGCCCTCCATGGCGACCTGGTTCAGGCCCAGTCATCCCCCAGCTCCAAAGGGGGGGGCAAGCTGGACGGCAGGGTGCTGACAGTCGTGGAACGGGCGGTCACCCGGGTTGTGGGGCGCTATGAAGAAACTCGCCACGGTGCCATTGTCATTTCCGATGACCAGCGACTGAATCTGGTGGTCGCCATCCCGCCCACGGGGCGTGGCACGGCAACCGATGGCCATCAGGTGGTCGTCGAACTGACCAGCTATCCGGTGGGGGGACGCCCCGCCGAAGGAAGGGTCATCGAAGTTCTCGGCTGGCCAAACAATCCGGATGTTGAAGTGCAGTCGGTGATGCGCCGCTTCGATCTGCCCCATATTTTTGCTCCCGATGCCCTGGCCGAGGCCGAAGCCATCAATAGCACCGTCAGCCCAGGTGATCTGGAGGGGCGCGTTGACCTGCGCTCACTGCCGACCATCACCATTGACGGCGAAACGGCACGGGATTTTGATGATGCGGTATCACTTCGCCGGGAGGGACATTCCTTTCGGCTCTGGGTTTCCATTGCCGATGTGTCCCACTACGTCAAAAAAGACTCCCCCCTGGATCGTGATGCCTATCTGCGGGGTACGTCGGTCTATTTCCCTGATCGCTGCATCCCCATGCTGCCGGAACGCCTTTCTAACGGCATCTGCTCCTTAAATCCTGCCGTGGATCGCTTGACCCTGACGGCGGAGATGCTCTTTTCCCCTGACGGCACCATGCAGGAGTCCACCTTCTACCCCAGCGTCATCAAAAGTGCGGCTCGCATGACCTACACCGGGGTGAAACAGATTATCGTCGATAATGACAGAGCGATGTCAGACCATTACCCCCTGATAACACCGATGCTCTGTGAGATGAAAGAACTGGCACTCATCTTGACGGCCATGCGCAACCGGCGCGGCAGTGTTGACTTCGATCTTCCCGAAGCGGAGATTCTCATTGGCCCGGACGGCCAGACGGAAAAGATTTCCCGGGCCGAGCGGAATCTGGCTCACCAACTGATCGAAGAGTTCATGCTGGCCGCCAACGAGGCGGTGGCACTCCATCTGACCACCCATGCCATTCCACTCCTCTATCGGGTCCATGAAAAACCGGATCCGCTGAAACTCCACACGTTTCAGGAGTTCATCTACGGGTTTGGCTACGAACTCCCCCTGACCGGCGATGCCATCAAACCATCGGAACTTCAGACGCTACTTGCCCGGGCGAAGGGACAACCGGAGGAGCGGATGATCAATTACGCTTTGCTCCGCTGTATGAAGCAGGCTCACTACGCCGCCGACAATACAGGACACTTCGGTCTCGCCTCAGCGTGTTACTGCCATTTCACCTCACCGATCCGACGCTATCCGGATCTGGTGGTTCACCGCATCCTGAAGGCGGCTCTTGCCATGGCTCCCCCCCATACCGCCGGGGGAAAAAGTTCCCGGCAACTGACCATCGCCACTGAACATCTGGCCGAGGTTGCCGAGCAGACCAGCAAGCGGGAACGGATAGCCATGGAAGCGGAGCGGGATGTGGTGGAGATGAAGAAACTCCAGTACATGGAGCAGCATACGGGGGAGGAGTTCGACGGTTATATCACCGGTGTCACCCCCTTTGGTTTTTTCGTGGAGCTGACGGAACTTTTTGTGGAAGGGTTGGTCCATCTGTCAACCCTGGCCGATGACCTCTACACCCATGCAGAAAAGCAGCATTCACTAATCGGCCGCCGAACCGGCAAGATCTTCCGTATCGGCGATACCGCCCGCATCAGCGTCGTCTCCGTCTCCCCCGCCACCCGGCGCATCGAATTTGCCCTGGTTACCCAAGGCATCGGTCAGACAGCACCGACCGGAGGAACAACCAGCACAGGAGACGAATACCGGCGGGTTCCCCTGCGGGGCAAATCGTTGTCCGGCGTGCAATCCCGACGGGAAACCCCCGCTGCCCCCGCTCGCACGGGGGCAAAAGGGAAACGGGCAGGTGGTCACTCCGCCCCCCGCAAGCGGCGCTGACCATGGTACCAATTCAGGTTGCATGGCGACACACCACTGTGGTAGTAAGATAGCATGAGCGAAGAACGAGTTATACCGGTAATGGAACATCTTATTGAGCTGCGGCGACGGCTGCTGGTCATTGTCATTGCCGTGGTAATCGGCATGGGTGTGGCGTGGAATTTTTCGGCAGAGCTGCTGAGGTTTATCGAAAAACCGCTGACCGGTGCCACCTATCTTACTGAGATCAAAAAAGATCTCTACCGAAAAGTCAAAGAGCTGTCGCCGGCCACCTCTACCCGCTATAAGCTTGACCAGGAGCTCAACACCCCCCAGAAGCCCCATTCCCTTAACTACAGTGCCCCCCTGGAACCTTTTTTCATCCAGTGCAAAATTTCCATGCTGGCCGGCTTTGTACTGGTGCTGCCGGTGGTTTTCTATCAGATCTGGCTCTTTGTTGCCCCGGGACTCACTCGTCAGGAGCGGCGGTTTGTGCTGCCATTTATCACCGCCGCCACCGTAACCTTCTGCCTCGGTGCCCTGTTTTTTCTGCTGATTATCTGGCCGGTAATCATTAATTTTTCCCTTTCCTATGAGGCGGAGGGACTGCAAAGCTGGTTCAACATCAGTGCCTATGTCAATTTTTGTCTCCGGCTCATCCTGCTGTTCGGGGCTATCTTTGAATTACCGGTGGTCACCCTGATCCTTGCCCGTCTCGGAATCGTCAGTTACCAGTTCCTGGCGCCGAAACGAAAGTACGCCCTCTTGGCAAGCTCTATCATAGCCGCCTTCCATGCAGACCTCATAACGATGTTTGTCATTATGATTCCCCTCTACTTGATGTACGAAATAAGTATCTGGGTAGCACTGGCTTTTGGCAGAAAGAGAGCCGTTGCCGTTCAGGACGCGCCAGACCCCGCCGTATAAAACAACGAGATAAATACAGTTGACAACTCCCCGTAAAACCCCTAAAAGGATATAAACAGTCTTTTTAGTACACATGAAGTAACTCGTCCAACCTGTGTACATATCCTGATTCCAGCGTGAGGGTTTTATATGATGGAGCTTACCCGTAAAGGTGAATATGCAATTAGAGGCATCGTCTATCTGGCAGGAAAACAGCCGGATAAAGTATGCCTGCTAAGTGATATCGCTGAAGCCGTAGACGTCCCCCCCACCTTCCTTGCCAAGATATTCCAGCAATTCAGTAAAATCGGCCTGGTTAAATCCTATCGTGGCACCGGAGGAGGCTTCATGCTCGGCAGGGCGCCAGAACAGATCACCCTTCTTGAGGTTGTGGAAGCGGTCGAAGGCCCCATACTCCCTAACCGCTGTCTTGCCGTACCAACTGATTGCGAACGATCCTGTTCCTGTAATGTCCATCCGGTATGGCAACGGGTTCAGGGGGAGGTTCGCCAGGTTTTGGGTGGAGTATCACTGAAAGACCTGGTAAACGAACAATAACCTCTTGGCATAATTACCGTTAGCAATATTAAAGTTGACATTATTCCGTTAGAAAGATATCATCTATCCCTGTTCTCAGTCTTCATCAGAATCCCTTTATGGGATTTTGGCATTTCAGGGGCAAAATAACTAAAGAAAAGGAGTCTCCCGCCGGAGCTTCACCCACCCGCTTTCGGGTAACTACGCCACTCCGGCAAAGCCGATACAACTTCCCGACACTCTTAATTATGACAAAAAAACTTATCTATCTAACATGCCTGTTATTACTGACAGCATGCGAAAACGATCCGTCCCGCCGGATTGACTTGCACGCAACCTCGACGCTGGTCACCGAACCGCCTACTCTCGACAGCCGCAACATCTCCCTTATCCAGCGTAAAAAACAACAGGCGGTCATTGAAGTGGCTTTTTCCCGCAGAACGAACCCGGAGCGGGCCCGGCAACTGGCGGCCATCTGCTATGAAAAAACGTCCGGCACGGTGTTTATGCCCTTTGATCTGGCTGAAATAGCCCTGGCAGAGACCGGTAGCCACCGCCTCTCACCCAAAGCGGTCTCAAGTCGGGGAGCCCGTGGCGTCTGGCAACTCATGCCGTTCCGTGCCAAAAGCCATGGCTACGCCCCCCAGGATATGCTCAACGATGAAAAATGTGCCGAAGCCGCTGTCTGTGAACTATACACAAAACTTGATATGGCTCAGGGAAATCTGGATCGTGCCAAGCGGCTGTATTGCGGTCAGGGCCCCCAGGCGAACGCCTATCTGAAAAAAATCCGCCAGATCAGAAAAGAGATGGTGGCCGAATTATCCCCTCCAAGCAACAAGCTTGCCCTGGCCGACCTGCCGTCACGTATCCGATAGCTGTTTCCGGTGTTTTTGCTTGATATAAAAGGAGCCGCTCTGCTATAGTCGAGGGGTTTTTTATTGTAGTTTATATAAATGAAAAGGAGCTTTCTGTGGTGAGAGGAACGTTTTCAGGAAACATTACCAGCCTCACTCTTCGCACAAAAATGCTCATCCTTTCTGTGGCCGCCTTTACCGGCATCTTCCTCGTCGGTGCCATCGGCCTGATTACCATCAATGAAGTGAAGGTCGGTGGAAAAGCCTATAAGATCATCGAGAAGAACAGGAGTTCCCTTGAAAGCATCGCCCTCCTGAAAGCCGAGTTCTATCACATTAATAGCGAACTTCAGGGCCTCGTCATCGAGACCGACCTTGCCGGCATCGCAAACGACAGTGCCACCATCAAGAAACTTGTCCGTGATCTTGACGTGAGGCTTGAAAACCTCGCCCCCCCCCTCGATCAGCCCGGCAAACAGTCCCCCCTATCCAAAACTGCTACAACCTGGCAGGAATATCGCAAAACCGTCTTGGAAGAGTTTCTACCAGCCATGTCGCGAAGGGATCTGCTCACCTCCAGTCGGCTGTTGACCGGCATCCAGGCCGAAAGATTCGCAGCCCTCAATAACGCGGCTGCACAGTTGGCAGAGAACATTCAACGGAGGGTCACCGCCTCTGAATTGGAAATAGCGGCAACCATCCGTATAAAAGTCGCCATATGCCTCCTGGTGACACTGGTCGTCATCACCCTGATTACCCTGATTTCCTATTTCATTACCGTATCAACGACCAGACCACTCAAGGATTGCGTTGATTTTGCACGGGCTCTGGCAGACGGCTGTCTCGATACCCGCATGGAGATTCGGGGCGGCGGTGAAGCGGCGGCACTGACCATGGCCATGAACAGCATGGCCGGCAACCTCCATGGCATGCTGTCCCGGCTCGGCGCGACCTCCCAGGCCCTCACCACCATTGACAGCAATCTTGAAAATGCGGCCCATCAGGCGGTAAACTCAGCACGACTCCAGGAGACAGCGGTCAGCGAAACCTCCTCGGCAGTACAGCAGATTAATCGCTCCATCCAGGAAGTGTTTACCGGCATTGACAAGCTCTCGGATTCGGCAGCGGAGACCTCCTCCTCATCGCTGGAAATGGCCGCGACAATTGAAGAAATAGCCATTAACGCCGAAAAACTCGGTGAAACGGTGGAGGCGGTCAGCTCCTCTATCATCCAGATGGCAACATCAATCAAGGAGATAGACGCCAATATCGTCCATCTCCAAGATGCATCGACCATGACCGCCTCCTCAATTGCCCAGATGGACGCCACCATTAGACAGGTTGAAAAGAATGCCATTGTCTCCACCTCTATTTCCGAAACGGTGCGCAGCGACGCTGAAGTCGGTAAGAATGCCGTTCTGGAGGCGATTGCCGGTATGCAGGCCATCCGTGCCTCCTCCCGCATCACCTCCGAGGTCATCGAAACCCTGTCGGTCAGGGTGCGGGACATCGGAGCTATCCTCTCGGTTATCGATGAAGTGGCCGACCAGACCAACCTGTTGGCTCTCAACGCAGCCATTATCGCCGCCCAGGCGGGGGAACAGGGGAAAGGCTTTGCGGTTGTTGCCGACGAAATCAGGGAACTGGCAGAACGTACCAGCAGCTCCACCCGGGAAATCGCCGCCGTTATCAGAGGGGTTCAGGAGGAGACCGGGCGTGCTGTTGACGCCATCAGCCAGGCTGAGGAGAGTATCGCAGCCGGAGAAGAGCTTTCCCAGCGTTCCGGCGCCGCCCTTGAAAAGATTGTGGCCGGCGTGGAACGGGCCGGTACCCAGGTCAGCGAAATAGCCGCCGCCACGGTGGAACAGGCACGGGGCAGCCAAAGCATTCGAGAAGCCATGGAAAGTATTGAAGATATGGTGACCAGCATTTCCGATTCTGCCTGCGAGCATTCCCGGAACACCGACACGATTACGGAGGCGGCGGAGCGGATGAAGGAGCTTACCGTCCACGTGCGCAACTCCATCCGAGAGCAGAGCAGAGCCAGTTCCCTGATCGCCCGCTCAACGGAAGACGCAACCGCCATGATCGACCACATCCGCGAGTCGTGCCGCTCCCAGGTGGGGGGGAGTGCCCTCATTGCCAAATCAGTCCAAAGTATCGAAGGAGCCACCGGGGCAACGGGCCAGGCTATTTCAGTCATGAAGGATGCCGTTACCGGCTTGACCCGTCAGATACATCTGCTTGAGAAAGGAATGTCCGGTTTCAAAATATGACCGGCGGTACACACAGTATGAGCAGGCTTGCCAACCATACCAGAACTTTGCAGGAGCGTAACGCCAAGGCTCTGGTGACCTTTATCACCGCCGGTGACCCGAATTTGGCCATCACTGAAGAGGCCATCTACCTTTTGGAAGAGGCCGGGGCTGATATTATCGAACTTGGAGTCCCTTTTTCAGACCCTATGGCCGACGGCCCGACCATCCAGCTTTCTTCGGAGCGGGCCCTTGCCGCCGGAACCACCCTCACCGGCATCCTTGAACTGGTCGCACGGGTGCGTACCCGCTCTGAAATACCCCTCATACTGATGGGCTACCTTAATCCGATCCACGCCTACGGCTACGACAAGTTCTGTCGTGACGCTGTAGCGGCGGGGGTTGACGGTGTGTTGCTGGTGGATATGCCCCCGGAAGAGGCGCAGGAGATGCTCACTCCGGCACGGCAACAGGGTCTGGACATTATCTTCCTGCTCACCCCCACGTCCGATGGAACCCGCATTGCCACAGTAAACAACCTGGGGAGCGGCTTTATCTATTACGTCACCGTCACCGGTGTCACCGGCGCCCGGTCATCGGTTTCCGCAACCCTGAAAGCAGAACTGGGGCGGATCAGAAGCTCGGTATCCCTGCCGGTTATGGCCGGATTCGGTATTTCGACCCCCGAACAGGTGGCCGAAGTCAGCCAACTTGCCGATGGTGTGGTGGTCGGCAGTGCCATTGTCCGGCTGTTTGAGCAGTATGGGGGGGAAGAGCTGAAAGCCGAACTACGACGCTATGTGAGTAGCCTGAAACGGGGACTTGAGGGCACAGGAACCCCTTGACACAGGCCATTGTTTCTGTTACCAAGAAATTTTATTTATCAAAACTAAATTTTTGAACGTCATGAAAAAAGGTGAGGTTACCCATGAGCTGGTTTACCAAAGAGAGAGTCGGCATAGAAAAGTCCGTTGGCACAAAGGTTACCTTTCCCGACGGCATGTGGATCAAATGCCCCGGCTGTTCCGAGACCCTGCTGAGTAAAGATCTTGAAGCCAATCTTCAGGTCTGCCCGAAGTGTGGCTATCACTTCCGTATTTCCGCCCGCAAACGGCTTGAGGCACTTCTTGACGGTGCGACCTGGACTGAATTTGACGCGGGGGTGACCTCCATTGATTTTCTCGAATTCAAAGACGCCAAAAGCTATCAGGAGCGCATCAACACCGCACTGGCCAAGGGGGGCTCCAAAGACGCCGTCATCTGCGTGGAGGGTGCCATTGAAGAGGTTCCGGTACAGGTTTCCTGCTTTGATTTCTCCTTCATGGGGGGGAGCATGGGGAGTGTCGTGGGAGAAAAAATCACCCGCTCCATCGAACGTGGCCTGGCAAAGCACCAACCGGTCATCATCATTTCCGCCTCCGGCGGTGCCCGTATGCAGGAGAGCATTCTGTCGCTCATGCAGATGGCAAAGACCTCGGCAGCTCTGGCAAAACTCAAAAATGCCGGACTCCCTTTCATTTCACTGCTGACCGACCCCACCACCGGGGGCGTCACCGCCAGCTTTGCCATGTTGGGAGATGTCAACATTGCCGAACCCAAGGCACTGATCGGCTTTGCCGGTCCCCGCGTCATCGAGCAAACCATTCGCCAAAAACTGCCGGAAGGATTCCAGCGAGCAGAATACCTTCTGGACCACGGCATGGTTGACGTGATTATCCCCCGGACTGAAATGCGCTCACGACTGGCTTCAATTTTGAAGATGCTGTATCGTCCCGTCGCCTGACATGTCCCTGACAGCCGTACTGGAAAAGCTCTACGCCCGTCGGCGCTTTGGTATCCGCCCCGGCGTCGACAGGGTTTGCACACTGCTCGGCCGTCTCGGTAACCCGGAAAAAAGCTTTCGCACCATCCACCTGGTCGGCACCAACGGCAAAGGCTCCACCGCTGCGTTCCTCTCCACCATACTCATGCTGGCCGACCACAAAGTCGGCCAGTTCAGCTCGCCCCACCTGGTGAGATTTACCGAGCGCTTCCGGATAAACGGCACCGAATATCCTGCGGAAAAACTGGCAACACATCTGGATACAGTACTGGCAGCCGCACCGGATGACGCCACCTTTTTTGAAATCACCACGGCTCTTGCCGCATATATGTTTCACGCAGAGCGGATCGAGCTGGCGGTTATGGAAGCAGGCATGGGGGGGCGTTCCGATGCCACGGCAGCCCTTCCGGGCATTGCCACCATCATCACCCCCATTTCCCTTGACCATACCGACTATCTGGGTGCCACTCTTGGGGAGATCGCCACGGAAAAAAGCGGCATCATCGAACCGGGGACGCCGGTTATCACCGCACGGCAACCGGACGCAGTGGCAACCGTACTCAGCTCATACTGCCGGGAACATGGCTGCCAACTAGCAGGGCTTGACAAAGAATTTTCCATTCAAAGAGGGGTAGACGGCTCAGTGGCGTACCGGGGAATCCGTGCCTCCTTCACCCGGCTTTTTCCCGGCATTCCGGGGAACTATCAAGCGGGCAACGTTGCCGTGGCACTTGCCGCCGCAGAAATCTTGGAAACCCTTGGCATTGCCATTCCCCCGGCAGCATTTCCGGCGGGCATCGAGCGAGCCTGTTGGCCGGGCCGCATGGAATTGATCGAGGGGACCCCACCGCTCCTACTGGACGGTGCCCACAACCCAGCGGGAGCCGCAGCACTGGCCGAGGGGTTGCAGGAATACCGCCGCAACCGACTGCTGTTGGTTACCGGAGTCTGTAACGACAAAGACGCGGCAGCACTCTACCAGCCACTGCTCCCCCTGGCAGATGCCATCTACACCGTAACCCCTGCCGTGGAGCGAGCCTTGACTGACCAGAAACTTACAGAACTCTTCCGCACCCAGGGGTTCGCTTCCCAGCCATGCGGTTCGGTAACCGCCGGTATTGCGGCCGCCCGCCGTACGGCGTCAGCAGACGACCTCATCCTGGTCTGCGGCTCCCTCTTTCTGGTGGGGGAAGTCAAGGCATGGCTCGAACAGGCAGACTACACCGGAATCAGGGGTTGATGCTTGCCATGAAGTTTATTCACCTCTCGACCCTCTGCCTCTACTGCCTACAGCTTATTTTCGTCCCTGTCGCGAAGGCTGTTCCTCTCCCTGCCACCGATGACAATATCCATATCAATGCCGACCACATGGAACAGAATACGGCTGACAATGCATATATCGCCGAAGGGAGCGTGGTTGTCCGCTGGCAGGGGGTGACCCTCACCGCCGACCGGGTACGCTATACGGCGGCGTCCCATCTGCTGGCCGCCTCCGGCGCGGTCGTTTTGACCAGGGAAACCATGGTTCTCAAAGGAAACTCACTGCTCCTTGACATGGAATCGGGACGAGCCGACATGGATTCGACGCAGTTGACCGTTCCCGGCTCAAACGTCACCATGACCTCCCACACGTTGGTACGGGAAAATGAGAATCAGTTCACCACCACCGGGACAGACGTAACGACGTGTGACCTGCCCGCTCCAAGCTGGAACTTCACCGCGGACCGCCTCAAAGTCAATCTTTTAGGGTATGCCACCGGCCGTAATGTCATCTTTTATGTCAAGCAGGTACCGGTGCTCTATATCCCCTGGTTCGCCTTCCCGGTGGTGACAGAGAAACGCTCCGGCCTGCTGTTACCCCGCTTCGGCTATTCCAGTACCAACGGTGCGGCAGTTGCTATTCCACTCTATCTGGTGATCTCTCCCAGTCAGGATCTGCAGCTTGATCTGGATATCATGTCACGGCGGGGGGTGGGAACCGGGCTCGATTACCGCTATATCCGAACCCGGGGGAGCGAAGGACATGTCAACCTCTACCCGCTCTATGACCGGATCGAAGAGCGGTGGCGGAGCCAACTGTCCGGCGAGCATACGGAGGTTTTTTCAAAGAGTGCCAATATCCGTCTGTCGGTCAACCTGATGAGCGACCGTACCTTTTTGAGTGATCTTGGGGAGAAAAATGGCGATTACAACCGGCAATCCAGCGACACCATTATAAATGGCCTGAAGTCGGGGGAGAACTATGCCGTTGCCTCCCACCTGCGTTATATCAATGACCTGTACGCCCCGGATAACCGCCTGACGGTACAAACCCTCCCCTCACTCAATCTGTCCGGCGTTCGGGACATGCCGCTGCCGCTACCGATCTCCTTCGACATGGATCTCTCGGCTGAAAACCTCTCACGGGAGGCGGCACCCAGCGGGCAGCGGCTGCAGTTTTTCCCCCGTCTCACCCTGCTGCCACTCCGCACCAGCTTCGTACACTCCTCGCTCTACGCCGGAGCCCACGTCAGGGGGTATGCTACCGAGTGGGGAAACCAGAGCAGCACCGGCTCTCCCGCCGAGGACGGGAGCCTGATTCCCGAAGCCGGTGCCCGGCTTTCGACATCTTTCTTTCGCGTCTATACACCCGATTTCCCGCAACTTGTAAAGGTTCGCCACGAGCTCATCCCGGAGCTTCGCTACGTCTATGTCCCTCCCCAGGATCAGCAACGGCTGCCGTTCTATGACTACAACGACCGGCTCATTCATCAAAACATGGTAGCCCTCTCTGTCACCAGCCTGCTCAACGGCAAATTTGTCCGGGGCGAGACCCAAGAATATCGGGATATTTCCCGTATCAAGCTGGAAGCACGCTACTCCATCGCAGGTGAGCGGCGGGATCTATTGACCCTGGTTGACGCCCAGCACCCCTTAAGCGATTTGATTCTGGAAAGCGATACCTGGCTCTCAAAGCAGCTCCGGCTGACCTTTGATGCCCGTTACAACACCTCAGACACTATTCTGTCAACGGCCACTGCAGGTGCCGAGTATGATGACACCCGTGGCAACTCCTTCGGTGTCGGCTATCAGATGTCCCATGCCGTCAATGAATATGTTGAGGGAAAGTTTGCCACCAGGATGATCCGGCCACTGACCCTTGCCTATTCGGCGCGCTACTCCTTCGATAGGAACGACTTTCTTGAATCGGTCTACAGTGCCGAGTATCGTCAGAAATGTTGGGGTATCACCCTGGGGGCTCACCAGCGGCCAGGCAACCAGACCTACGGCATCAGCTTTAATCTGGGGGGGTTGTAGGGAGAGAAGCAATACAGGTTACCTGTTGCCTGTCGTGAATTCACCTCGTTGCGGTGTTTGTGTTTACGAAGGGTACGCCACGGGCGTGCCGTAGCATAAAGGGTCCAGTTAATGATTTTGCCCGACAGTGCAGAGGGTCTTGACTGTCGGCAGTTCTACGCAGTACTGTGAATCAGGGAGGTTTCAACTGGCTACGAAAAACCTTTCCCCGCATGCGCTTTCAACCTCTTGCAAAATCCCCGGCAGTGTTAACTTTTGCTTCCTGTCAGGTTGACGGTTAGCCCGTTCTTAGTGAGGCTGGCAGAGAAGCTTGTTGGTGTACCGGTCGCGTCCAGCTGGAAACTGTCAATCTCTACCGAGTTAGGTGTGGTTCCTGTCTTGGTTGTTGTGGATAACGTTAAAGTGGAACCTCCGTTGAAGCCGGCTGAAAGAGACCACGCTGAATATTGCGTTGTGCTGTCGGTCCCCGCATATGTTCCCAAGTCACCAGAGTCACCAACCTTGGCGGAATCTGGAAGGGTCATTGATTGATTTGGTATGAATGTCACCCCATCGCAGCCAATAAACTTATACGGGTAGCCACTGACTGCTTGAAAATATGATGTTGATGTCCCGCTAATCGATGCCCCCCCTGCCACTTGCAGTGTGTTGAGTGCACGCTGTTTTGTGACACTTTGACCTTCAAATGTGGTCGCACCATCTGCGATGATAGTGAGCGAGCCACTCCATGCACGCCCCTGCGAATCGCTGCCGAAGAGAGCGGGAAAGCTGAATTGTGCTCCTGCAGCTGTTCCGAAGTACACGGAATTGAACGCTGCCAGGCTAATCACCGTACCTGTTGGCGTCGGCGTATTGGTTGTCCCAACGCTACCGCCACCGCCACCGCAGCCGGTCAAACAAAGTATTGTAAAGAAAAACATTCCCACCGTAGCCACAACGACTTTTTTACTCATGGGGTAACCTCCAAAATACGGCATTATAACTATCGAGAGTCTGTTAATTCCCCAGCATTAATAGGGCGCAACTCACTTCCATCACTATTGATAATCCACAAGTATTTTGTTGCTTGGCCGTAGCTGTCCTGTTCTCCCGAATCTAGTGCATTTTCATATGCATCTGTTGCATCTTCGTGGTGCTAAGTTCGCCAATACCTGCTCCAATGCTCACGCCCCATGCTTGAATATCCAACTGCGGCATTCATTGGTCCAATACGTATTCCCGTACCGAGTTCATATTGGCCATTGGTATATACACTGCGAATACCGTAACCGGCATTCGCGGTAACGTATCCACTTCGCATTTTATTATCATATCCGGCATCCACGTATTCATCAACTGAATCACCTACATTCCAATTACCATCACCAACACTGACGCTGACACCAGTACCACCGCCAAAGCCAACACCCGCTCTTAAATGGCCATTGTCAGAATCGTATGAAAAATCAAAACCTACGATAATATGAAATTAAAACTTGTTCGCCAATATCCAGAAGGGGCAAGGAAATTCATCGGGTTATTTTGAACACAGCTATATCTGTGCAGGCTCTGCGGGTTAGTCGGATTTGAAACCAACGGATCTGGAGACATAAACCGCCCAATCTGCAAATCATATAACCTGTCATTATAGTTATACAATCCTATCTCGCTGTCAAGCTCCATTTGTAAAGGGTTGCGTCGGTGCCACTATCCTGGCGGGTTTCGCCAAAGGGATAATAGGCAACAGCTTCAACCTTGTTCCCTGCGGCATCTGTAACGACACTGGTACCCCCCTGATGGTCGGGATGGCAAAAGAGGACTGTGGTGCCGCTCTTCATGGCAACACGACTGTTTCCGGCAAAAATGTATGTCTTGCGACCGAGGGTGTCGTAGCGCACCTCCGTCTGATTATGCGACACACCCTGATTCCCCTTGGCATTGGTTGCGAAGCGTAGGTTGCCAACGGTGTCATATTGGTAGGTTGTCGTGGCGTAGGGGGTACCTTCCTCGGCACTGCATTAGGAAAAGCAAGCAATTTGGTGCCTGTCCCCTTGTTACACCCGAGATTGAGGTCAACGTTATAGCCATTTAAAATTTGAAATCATGTGTGAAAAATTATTTATGCCACTGTCATATTTATCAATCGGGCTTACATACCTAAATATAACAAATCGCGAGTGCATTGCCCCCCAAAAGTATTCTTTTTGATCCTCCATAAATACATCCATTATTTTGACTGGGGTCATAGATGTACTCATGCCGCAGATGCCTATTTGCTTTGTCTCATACACTATTGTGAACTGTTTTTTATCTTTATTAATTGAAGTATCAAGTATTCTTATTATATTCTTGTCCGCAAGCGTATAATCGCTGGGACATAACATGTTTAAACCGGATGAGAAATAATCGTTCTTATATATTCTATCGGCAATATCACTAGAACTTATATGGTCATAGTCGTATTTATAACAAAGCATCTTATAAGTTATTGCAATTATCTGACCTTCTGGGCATCTAATGTATGCGGTATCTAATTCTTGTGTGGGAGGCAATATGAGCCAATTATTGTTTTTAATAACAGATGTGCTGTACAAATTTTCATGAACTATAAAATCATCTGTTACTCTTACCGTTGTGCATGAAGTAATGAAAATTGTTAATATGGCTACAGCCGCATTAGATATTATACAATGCTTAAATACTTTAAAATTCACATTCCAACTCCTTATATAATCTAAGGTCTTGTAATGAATTAGGTAGCTTAGAATTTTAGAAATAGCCTATGGTGTCAAACTTACACTGTTTATGTCAAGAGGTCGAGTAGACCGGTTTCTTCAGTAATATTAGCAAGTTAAGCGTTTACGTTGCCACCTGATTTCGCAGATGATGTCGCGCTGTTCTCGCCAATATTTCAGTTGTCACCAGGCCC
>CAIRBT010000103.1 GCA_903876875.1 uncultured Geobacteraceae bacterium | reverse complement strand
ATGCCTTTTGCAGTGTAGGTCTCAAATTTACCCGGATCCTTGGGCCCCTTCTGGCGCCACACGATCAGTGTGAGTGTCATGGTCTTGTGATCGCTCATTATTTGTAACTCCTTACGGCGAGATGTACGTTATCAAACTTCAGCGGCTCTTTGTGAAGTTCCGGTGTTTTGTTATCACCTTTGTATTCCCAGGCGCCAACGTAGCAGTAATTGACATCATCACGCTGTGCTTCGCCCTCATCCTGATATTCTGCCCGGAAGTGACCACCGCATGATTCATTGCGGTGATGGGCATCACGGCACATAAGCTCGCCGAACTCAAGGAAATCTGCGGTACGGCCAGCATTTTCAAGCTGCTGATTAAGTTCTGCACCGGATCCGGTAACCTTGACGTTTTTCCAGAATTCTTCGCGAAGTGCCGGAATCTTCTTCAGGTTAAGCTCAAGAGATTCCTTGGTACGTGCCATACCGCAGTTTTCCCACATCAAACCGCCTAATTCCCGCATAAATTCAAAGACGGTCTTTTTACCGTTGATGCTGAGAAGTCTTTCATTGTAAGCGTTTACATCAGCTTTTGATTTGGTGAATTCAGTGTTATCGGTTTTCACCACACCCGGTTTCACCGTAGCAAGGTAGCCACCAATGGTGTAGGGGATAACAAAGTAACCATCGGCAAGACCCTGCATCAGCGCGGAGGCACCAAGACGGTTGGCACCATGAACTGAGAAGTTTGCTTCGCCCAGAACAAACAGACCGGGGATATTGCTCATCAGGTTGTAGTCGACCCAGAGTCCACCCATTGAGTAATGGGGGGCAGGATACATACGCATCGGACGCTTGTAGGCATCTTCATCGGTGATTTTTTCATACATTTCAAAGAGGTTACCGTAACGTTCTTTGATTGTATCCGCACCAACACGCTTAATGGAGGTGGCAAAGTCAAGATACACACCACGGCCACCGGGGCCAACTCCACGGCCATCGTCACACTGCTCTTTGGCAGCACGGGAGGCAATATCACGGGGTGCAAGGTTACCGAAGGAGGGGTATTTACGTTCCAGATAGTAATCACGATCCTCTTCAGGAATCTGGTCAGGGTGCTTGTTCAGATCAGCTTTGTTTTTAGGAACCCAGCAACGACCGTCATTACGGAGAGATTCGGACATCAGGGTCAGCTTGGACTGATAGTCGCCCGCCTGTGGGATACAGGTCGGATGAATCTGTGTGTAGCAGGGGTTGGCAAAGAAGGCACCTTTTTTGTGAGCTTTCCAGTTGGCCGTAACGGAGCAACCCATGGCGTTGGTAGAAAGATAGAATACGTTGACGTAACCACCGGTTGCCAGACAGACCGCGTCAGCAGCATAACTTTCAAGTTCACCGGTGATCAGGTTACGAACGGTGATCCCTTTGGCAACACCGTCAACAACAACCAGATCAAGCATTTCACGACGGTTATACATTTGCACCGTACCGGCTTTTATCTGCCGTGACAGTGCGGAGTAGGCACCGAGGAGCAGCTGCTGTCCCGTTTGGCCACGGGCGTAAAACGTACGGGAAACCTGGGCGCCACCAAAGGAGCGGTTATCGAGGTAACCGGCATAGTCACGGGCAAAGGGAACACCCTGGGCAACGCACTGGTCGATAATGTTGTTGGACACCTGGGCAAGACGCCACACATCTGCCTCACGGGCACGGAAGTCGCCCCCTTTGATGGTGTCATAAAAGAGACGGTAGATGGAGTCACCGTCATTCGGGTAGTTCTTCGCGGCATTGATACCGCCCTGGGCAGCGATTGAGTGGGCACGGCGTGGGCTGTCCTGATAACAGAAAGCCTGAACATTGTAACCAAGCTCACCAAGTGAAGCGGCGGCAGCACCACCGGCAAGGCCGGTACCAACAACGATGACGTTATATTTACGTTTATTTGCGGGGTTAACCAGCTTCAGATCGAAGCGGTGTTTGTCCCAGGTTTTTTCAATAGGTCCGGTTGGACATTTTCCATCAAGTATCACAGTAACCCCCTTAACCTTTCAGAATGCCGGCAAAAATTGACAGCGGGATGAGAACATAGCCGAGGAAAAGAGCAAGAGCAACGAGCGTACCAAGTTTGATAATAATTGGTTGACTCTTGTCGCAGCTCCACCCCATGGTCTGGAAAAAGCTCTGAATGCCATGTGAAAGATGGAGAAACAGGGCAACCATAGCTCCGGCATAAATGAAGGAAACAAAGACATTTTTAAAGCCGGCGACCACCATTCCCAAAACATTCGGCACCATTTCATTGTGCAGTGGCACAGGATGAGTCAAGGCAGCGGTCTCAGGGCTAATGAGCTGAAAAGTAAAGTGTACCAGATGGTACACGAGGAAGAGACCGATAAGCGACCCTGACCAGATCATGTTTTCACTGGCAAAAGAAGCTTTCTGGGTAGACTTGACAGCATACTGCTGAGGACGTCCTCCGCGGTTCTCAATGGTTAGGTTGATACCATACCAGATGTGAACAGAAACCATAACCAGCAGTGCCAGACGGAAACCGACGATGATCGGCAGCGGCATGCTGTGGAGGTGTTCGGCATAGGCGTTGATACCACCGTTGAGCCATCCGAAGATGGAACTGTTACCGAGCAGATGGATGACAGCGAACAGAACCATGGCCTGGCCTGTGATCGCCATCAGGATCTTTCTGCCGATGGATGACGAGGTGATTTGCATAGCATTCCTTCCTTTTCAGATAGTGTTATTTACTTCACTGTTAATGGGTGAACCGAATACAAACTCAGGTGGGCAGATACTGATGCTACAACGGTGGACCGCGCCAACAAAATCGGGAGACATCTTTCATTTGCAAACCTCCTTGAGAGTGTTATGTGGATGCGTCGATAACGGGAGTGGCGCACTCAATGTGGTGATATTGCATGAACGTGCCGATAGTAAACATCGTTATAAGAAATTGCAAGATTTTTATTGTATACAATGGATGTTTCGCTCAATGATTGTATACAATCAGACCGTCACAATTGCTTTATTTCGTCCAGTCTGCTACTAAGAGATGCGAAATTTCTCAATCCTCGGTAATCACACACACGTATTTTGGAGATATACATGGAATTTACTCTGCTCAAAAAGGATCCCGGCACTCTAGCACGCCTTGGTATTGTTCACACCACACATGGTGACATTCAAACACCGGTATTCATGCCGGTTGCCACCCATGGAGCCATGAAACCGCTCACTCCGGCGCAGATTAGTGACACCGGTGCCCAGATTATTCTCTCCAATACCTATCATCTCCATTTGCAGCCAGGAGAAGGGTTGGTAAAAAAAGCTGGCGGACTCCATAAATTCATGGCCTGGAACGGCCCTATCCTCACAGATTCCGGTGGTTTTCAGGTTTTTTCACTCCCCAACAAACGCATCACCGAAGAGGGGGTATTTTTTAAACACGAAATCACCGGTGCTGAAATTTATCTTGACCCAGCTGCGGCGACTAAAATTCAACAAGATTTAGGTGCCGATATTATAATGGCATTTGATGAATGCATCCCCTACCCTTGTGATAAATCCTACGCAGAGAAATCCACAAAAAAAACCATTCGCTGGCTAAAAGAGTGCCAGAATGCCATGGTCGATAATCATCAGGCTCTGTTCGCCATAGTTCAAGGGAGTGTCTATAAAGATCTCCGTGAAATGTGTGCAAAAGAGATGCGCAAACTGGATCTGCCCGGCTACGCCATCGGAGGGGTTAGCGTCGGAGAAGGTCTTGAGCTATTAAAACAAATCGTCGGCTTTACCACCCCCCACTTACCCGAAAACAAGCCGCGCTATCTCATGGGTGTTGGACTCCCCGAGGACATTCTGGAAAGTGTTGAACGGGGCATCGACATGTTCGATTGTGTTATTCCGACCCGCTATGCACGTAGTGCCACCCTTTTTACCCGTCGGGGTAAAATCAGGGTTACCAATAAAAATTATAAACGTGACTTTTTCCCGGTAGATCCCAGTTGCAGTTGCTATACCTGCCAGAACTTCACCCGGGCGTACCTGCACCATCTTTTTGCTGCCAATGAGGTGCTGTCGGCAGTTCTTTCAGCAATTCATAATGTTCATTTTTACCAGACCATGATGAAAGAGATCCGTTATGCTATCGGTGAAGGTACCTTTTCAGCCTATAAATCGTCATTTTTGTCAGAATATCAACGGCCATAACAGAAAGTAATACATTATAGATAGTGAGATATCATACTATGAAAAAAGCAGTAATTAATTTTATATGTACCATATTGTTCGCGGGAGCAGCAGACTGTTATGGCAGTGATGCATGTGGCCCCCTGACGTCAAATGAAGAGCAATCCCTGAAAATGCAATTGGAACATTCGCTACTTACCGTGAAGGTGAAGGAACTTGAAAACCGTCGTTGTATTCCCGAAATCCGTCTCAGACAGAAACAGATTCTCGTCTTAAAAGATATCGCTGCCGATACCAGGTTGCAGCGTCAACCGATTGAGGAGTTCCAGGGGTTTGTCAGCTGGATGAATCAGAATCTTGCCGGTTACAATAAATACATAAAAGCCGGCTCATATGCCGCAGTGGTCGGGCGAATGCTCCCCGTACCCTATGCCGGACAGGCGGCCGTGTTTACTAAATTTGCTGCCCAGTTCACTATCGCCCTCAACAATGCCTCTGTAGCCATGAATTCTTATTTAATTTCATCCCAGAAATACATTTCTCTGGCCGATGCACTCGATCCTGCGTTCACCGATAACCATACATTGCCTGCTGAAGCGGCATCATTTGCTGACACCGTATTACTGAAAGACATGAATAGTACCCACGATACTTTGGCCACCGTCGCCGAACTTTCCACCGGAGCACTTTCCTTTTTGGAAACCATAAACCATTATGTCAGCAATACCGATGAATACTGGAATAAGGCGAAGGGCTTGCTGCACAAGGATGTGGATCAGAAGGAAAAGAGCTATATATCAGAGAGCATTAACAGTCTCAAAAACAAGGCACTGAATTTCAATAACAAACTAACAGCCTTTGACGCCTTGACCAGGAAGCAGGCAGTACGTGTCAAGTCGCTTGCCGTGTACGATGAACTCCTCACAGAACTCACGGTAAATTAGCTTAATTCCAATTATTATGGCAATAATCCTTGACCTGCGGGCAACTTTGAATTATAAAGTCCTGACATGGCGGAGTGGTGAAATGGTAGACACAGCAGACTCAAAATCTGCCGATCGCAAGAACATGCCGGTTCGAGTCCGGCCTCCGCTACCATATATAAACAAAGGGCTTGCAGCGAATTCGCTCAAGCCCATTTTTGTGCCTGTATTATATTCAACAAGGAAATTATTCAGCATATATTCATCAAGTTGCATCACTTCACCCGTTTAAGCAACAGATCGGCTATACGTGCCGTTTGCAGGAATCCAGCACCTATTCTGAATGAAATTACACACCCAGCTTTATTCAAGAACATAGTTGCCCTGAATCTTCAGGCATGGTATAAAAAACCATGGCTGAAACAAAGATCATAGACCGATCGTTCATGGTTTCGCGCAAGCGTGGCAATGGCACGTTGCGATATGAGGTGTGGCAGGAGTATGGCGTTGTTACACGCTACAATCTGGCGTACATCAATCACCTGATATTTGCTGGCGATAATGGGCGGGTTATTGGGTATGACAACAGGCATGGCCATCATAAGCATTTTAAAGGAACGATGGAACAGGTAGATACAACAAGCTTCGAGGAAATAGAGCGGCGCTTTGAGCAGGAATGGTCAGCAGTACTGGAGGAATACAATGCGAAACGTAATCGTTAAAACGGGAACAACCGAAGAATATTTTGCACGGGTACGAGAAACAGCAATTCAGCTTGATCATGGTGAAGTTCCGAAAACAGAATTTACTCTGACCTTTGAAGATCCTGGGGATATGTTTGCGGTAATGTCTCCGGCACGGCTCGAACTGTTTAGAGCAGCCAAGTCAGATCCATCCTCAATTACAGCTATCGCACATCGCTTGAATCGGGATAGAAGCACAGTTAAGAAAGACGTAGATATTTTAGTTGCAGCTGGGTTGCTTAATATTGAGGACGTTCCGCTTCCTGGTCATGGACGGCAGAAATATATACGGGCAGCGGCAGACAGAATCCAATTACAAGCTGTTGTTGCTTGAAATGGTAAGACAGGGAGGGTTTTCAAGGCACAGGGTTCGGTAACTTTTGGATAAAGAGATGAAACACAATTTACAGAACAGGTCTGAAAAGCGGTCTTTATCGCTCCAAATGCCCAAGAGTGCAAGATGTCACTTACTTTTGGCAATACTAAAGAAGACGCCGCGACGATCAGCTACCATTCCGTGGCCACCGATTGCGGACTCTTCGCACTAACCTTTAACTCCATATCGCAAACATGGGCCACAACATGCCTCTCTGAATGACTCCCCTCCCCTGCCGTGTCCGCTTGCAATTACTAAATTCCTACATACATTTGTAAGAATCTATCGTAAGAATATTATGGCTTTACATTAAAAGCACGATTTGATATATGAGAGCTAATCACATCAATGGTGCTATCTATGGCAGATACTGTGACACTGTGAGAGCATCTGCTCTCGCAATTACGTGATGTGAGCGCATAGGTGCCCCCTCCTGGCACAGTTCCCCTCACGTGTACCAAATTTTACGAATAGTTATGCCGTTGTTGCAAACATGCATTCCAAGCCAGCTTTGAAAAGCTCAGGCACTTTTGAGGTAGATTCTTGTGTGCGGTGTTTTGCCTCTTTACACCCCAGGGAGCGGTTTTCAATTGCCCAAGTCCACCGAGCAACCCCCTTTTGAACTTGTTCGGGTGGGGAGGATGTTGCCATGTCGTGTAACTGGAATCTCCAGAAAGAATACTTTCTTAACGCATTGATAAATGGGGACATATCCGCCGGTCTGGTGGTATCTGCACGTGTGACATCAGCCGAACAACGTGGCCAATTCTACCGATATGTGATCCAGCCATCTCTGTATGATATTGGCGAAGCGTGGGCACAAGGAAAATTGTCGATATCGCAAGAGCATCTGGCATCGGCCATCGTTGGGAGAGTACTCTCATCGCTTAATGCCAGATTCTGCCGTTCACTCTGTACAAAGGGAAGAGTTGTTGTCTCCACAATATATGGCGAATACCACGAACTCGGTGCCTGGATTCTCGCAGATCTGCTGGAACATGACGGCTGGGAAGTATGCTATCTTGGGGCAAATCCAGCAGATACACGTATT